>DATJCF010000208.1:0-6943 GCA_035514935.1 Rhodanobacter sp.
TGCTGCACGGCCTGATGGAAGGTTTCGACAGCGCCACCACCATCCGCTTCGGCTTGGCCGCCGGCTGCCTGAAACACTCCATCCCCGGCGACTTCTGCCCGGTCGGCGTGGCCGACGTCATGGCCCTGATGGACGAGGAAACGTTCGACGTCCGACGCTGACGATGCGCCCTCTGTGGAAGCGGCTTCAGTCGCGGTGCCCTGCTGTGGGGCTCCAAAGAAGGAGCATCGCGACTGAAGTCGCTCCCACCAAACCGGCTCAAGGACGCTTTTCCCGCTCCGCCCGGCTTACCAGCGGCCCCTCATAGCGCCAGCCATCGGCGCCATCGTCGTAGTAGGCCGCCAGCGGCTCGATGCGGTGGTAGCCGTGTCGCTCGTAGAGGCGGATGGCGGCGGGATTGTCGGCACGCACTTCCAGCCGCAAGAGGCGGCAACCCCGATCGCGGGCGGCTGCCTCGACCGCTTCCATCAACGCCGAAGCCACGCCTTTGCCGCGCGCCTCGGCGGCCGTGGCCAGCGAATACAGACGCGCCACCGCGCTGCCCTTGCGGAAGAACACCACGGCGGCTCCGGCCAGGGATGGGTCGGCACCATCGACCACCAGCACCAGCGCCGAGTCGCTGCCCAGATGCCGCCGGTATTGCGTGCGGCTGAGCTGGTCGCTGTCGAAGGTGTGTTGCTCCAATGCGACCAGGGCGTCGAGGTCGGCGGGATTGGCGTGGCGGACTTCGATGCGGGGAGAGGGTGTGGGTTGCACGTTTTGAGGGCGGTAGCCGGGAGAGTTGCAGTTTAGGGGGAAAGCAAGAGCGCCCCCCCCCCTTCCGCCCTTCGGGCACCTTCCCCCGCGAGCGGGGGAAGGAAGCAACTGGCCCCCTCGGCGCAACCAGCTTCCTTCCCCCGTGCAACGGGGGACGGTGCCCGAAGGGCGGAAGGGCGCGCTCTTAAAAAACACCCCCACCCACCCATTTACTAACCCTTCAGCGCCCACCCTTGTACCCCATCACCGCTGTGCCAAACTGCGCGCTTTGTGCCAGCCGGCCGCCTTTCACCAGGCACGCCGCCGAAAGTCGAACATCGCCCGAGTGGTGTCATGGCCCGTTTGGTCATCGTTGTGGAAAAGGCCTCCGACTGGGGCTCGTACTACCCGTCCGTCGATGTCATGAGCGCGATGGATTACCTGCGCCAGCCGGTGGCCGCCGACGACGAGCGCACGCACGTGATCAATCTTTGCCGCAGCTACAAATACCTGGGCACCGGCTACTACGTGTCGCTGCTGGCCGAGGCGCGCGGGCACAAGGTTATGCCCTCGGTGCGCACGGTGAACGACCTGCGCCGGCGCTCGCTGTACGGGCTGGACATCGTCGACCTCAACCAGAAGCTGACCCACTTCCTGCCCGCCGGCGGCCGCGACACCACCGACTTCGGCATCCTGGTCTACTTCGGTGAAACGGCGTATCCCGCGTTGCAGGACCTGGCGCGACAGCTGTTCGAGATGTTCCCCTGCCCGCTGCTGCGGATCGAGTTCGAGCGCGATCGCGTGTGGCAGGTCAGTTCAATCAAGCCGGTGGGTTTGCACACGCTGGACGACGCGCAGGAAGACGCCTTCGCGCAGGAGCTGGACCGCTTCTCCAGGAAGCTGTGGCGCAAGCCGCGGGCGCGCAAGCTGTACCGCTACGACATCGCGATGCTGGTGGATCCGAACGAGGCGATGCCGCCGTCGAACAAGCGGGCGCTGAAATCGTTCATCGCCGCCGGCCGCGAGCTAGGCATCGAAGTCGACCCGATCGACAAGAACGACTACCAGCGCCTGGCCGAATACGACGGCCTGTTCATCCGCGAAACCACCGCCTCGGACAACCACACCTACCGCTTTTCCCACCGTGCGGAGAAGGAAGGCATGGTGGTGATCGACGACCCCACCTCGATCCTCCGCTGCACCAACAAGATATTCCTCAACGACCTGATGGTGTCGCGCAAGCTGGCGGTGCCGCGCACCGAGATCATCTACCGCGACGACGCCAAGGGCACGCACGAGGTGGTGGAGCGGCTGGGTTTTCCGCTGGTGCTGAAGATCCCCGACGGTTCGTTTTCGCGCGGCGTGGTGAAGGTGGAAAACGAGCTGGCACTGGCCGAGGCGGCGGGCCGGCTGTTCCAGCACAGCGCGCTGGTGCTGGCGCAGGAGTACGTCTACACCGAGTTCGACTGGCGCATCGGCGTGCTCAATCGCGAGCCGCTGTACGCCTGCAAATACTTCATGTCACGCGGTCATTGGCAGATCTACAACCACGGCGCCAAGGGCACGGCCAAGAGCGGCGGCTTCGAGACGATCGCGGTGGCCGACGCGCCGCCGGAAGTGGTCAAGCTGGCTTTGAAGGCCACCCATCCGATCGGGAACGGCCTTTATGGCGTCGACCTGAAACAGGTCGGCAACAAGCCGGTGGTGATCGAGGTGAACGACAACCCCTCGATCGACGCCGGCGTGGAAGACGCGCACCTGGGCGACGAACTCTACCTGCGGATCATGCGCGAATTCCTGCGCCGGATGGAGCACAAGCGCCAGGGTGGCGGGCACTGATCAATGCCACGCGGCGCCGTTGTTGGCACGCCGACGCCGGCGCGCCAACAACGGCAGCAGTGCCGGCTCGAGCCCCAGCAAGGCAACGACAGGTGCGCCGACCAACCAGAACAGCGGCGTCCAGCCCAGCAATTCGGTGTGCGCGGGCACCAGGGTCGTCAACAGCAGCATGGCGCCCGTGGCCAGCCACAAAACAGCGACGGCGAGCAGTCGGGGATGGTGCGGGGAAGGCAGCATTGAAGTGCGCATGACGGGCTCCGTAGGTGATGGAGGCCACAGCTTGCGGCGCCGTCATCTCACGGATTGCGACCTTGCGCCGGCGCCTCGAAATTGTAGGAGCGCACCCTGTGCGCGAAGCTTTTCGTGACGGAACGAAGCGCATCGCGCACAGGGTGCGCTCCTACAAATTGGCCGGCTTGTAGAATGACGGCGATCACCATCAGGGAATCCGCATGCCAGCCGCCCAGTTCGCCGTGTTCGGCCACCCCATCAGCCACAGCCTGTCGCCGCAGATCCACCATGCCTTCGGGCGGCAGTTCGGCATCGAGCTGGACTACCGTGCCATCGATGCCGCACCCGAGGCGTTTGCCGAAGCCGTGCGGCGCTTTTTCCTCGACGGCGGCCGCGGCGCCAACGTCACCTTGCCGCACAAGGCCGCCGCATTCGCGCTGGCGAACCAGCGCAGCGAATCGGCCATCCGCGTGGGCAGCGCCAACGTGTTGACCCTGCAGGGCGACGGCACGCTGGCCGCGCACAACACCGACGGCGACGGCATGGTGCGCGACATCACCGAGCGCCACAGCACCGACCTGCGCGGCCACACCGCCCTGCTGCTGGGCGCCGGCGGTGCGGCGCGTGGCGTGGCGTGGCATCTGCTGGACGCGGGTGTGGCCACGCTGACCATCGTCAACCGCTCGCCCGCGCCGGCCGACGCGCTGGCCGATGCCATCGGCGATCCCGCGCGGGCGCACACCCGCTACTGGCACGACCTGGCCGACATCGGCAGCTTCGACCTGATCATCAACGCCACCTCCGCCGGCGTGCTCGGCACCGCGCTGCAATTGCCGTTTTCGCTCGTCGGCGCGCGGGCGCTCTGCTACGACCTGTCCTACGGCGCGGCAGCCGGCAGCTTCCTGGCCTGGGCGAAAACCGCCGGTGCCCGCTACGCGTTCGACGGCCTGGGCATGCTGGTGGAGACCGCCGCCGACGCCTTCGAACTGTGGCACGGCAAGCGCCCGGATACCGACCCGGTCTATCACGCGTTGCGCCAGCAGGCCGGTTGATGAATGCGCTGGCCTGCCGCAGCGGTTGCGGCGCATGCTGCATCGCCCCGTCGATCAGCTCGCCGATCCCCGGCATGCCGCACGGCAAACCCGCCGGCGTGCGCTGCGTGCAACTGACTGCCGACAACCGCTGCGCGATTTTCGGCCACGCCGATCGCCCTGCCGTATGCGCCAGCCTGCGCGCGGAGCCGGCGATGTGCGGCAGTGATCGCCACCATGCGCTGGCCTGGCTGGCGCAGCTGGAAGCGGCGACGGCTGGCTAAAGCACCGGCCGCCACAGGACTGAAACACATCGCCGCTACCGTGGCGCCCACCGCCGGGGTGCGCCGCAGGCGCCGTTCCCGCGAGCGGTCGTCCATGCAGCAGGTGCCATGTTCCGTTCCCTTCTGGCCACGTCGCGTCGCCACGCTCTCGTACTCATTCCGCTGGCGCTTCTGCTGGTGTCGGCCTGCGGCATCGTCTGGTACAGCCGCGTCAGCGTGGCGGCGTCGATAGCCCACATCGGCATGCCCCCGACCGCCGTGACGGATGCCACCGGCGATGCCGACAGCGGGATCACCATCCTGCTGGGCCTTGCCCGCGATGCGATGCGCGATGGGCGGCTGGTGGCGCCGCAAGGCAGCAATGCGTTCGAGTTCTATCTCAGCGTGCTGCAGCTCGACCCCTCGAACCTCACCGCGCAGGAGGCGTTGCGCGAAACCTTTCCGCGCGCCGCGGTGGAGATCGAAGGCACCATCAACGGCGGCGAACTGGAAGAGGCCCGCCGCGAGATCGACCTGTTGCGCGAATTCGACCGCGACAACTTCACGCTCGCCCTGCTCGGCGGCAAACTTTCCGCCGCGCGCAACATTCTGACCCAACAGCATGAGATGGAAGCCGAGCGTATCCAGGCAACCGCCGGGCGCGCCATGTAGCGTCGCCACCCTGCGGACGGGGGCGGCAGACCTGTGGGAGCGGCTTCAGCCGCGATGCTCTTTCGCTCCAGGGCATCACAAGCAGGAGCGTCGCGGCTGAAGCCGCTCCCACAGGAACCCGCCGTGCCATCAACCGGAGGCGAGATACGCGTCTTTCAATCGCACGTAATGGTCAGCCGAATAGTGCAACTGCTCGACCTGCGCATCGCTGAGCAGCCGCACGAAACGCGCCGGGTTGCCCAACCACAACTCGCGCTCGCCCACCACCTTGCCCGGCGGCACCAGCGCGCCGGCGCCCACGAAACCGTACTTCTTCACCACGGCGCCATCCATCACGCTGGCGTGCATGCCGATCAGGCAGTAGTCGCCGATGGTGCAGGCGTGCGCCACGGCCGCATGGCCGATGGTGACGCCCTCGCCGATCAGGCAGGGAAAGCCGGGGCCGTACGGACCGGCGTGCGCGACGTGCACGATGCTGCCGTCCTGGATGCTGGTGCGCGCACCCACCCGGATGTGGTTGACGTCGCCGCGCAGCACCGCGCCGGGCCAGATCGACACGTCATCGCCCAGCACCACGTCGCCGATCACGCTGGCGGCGGGGTCGACGTACACACGATCACTGAGAACGGGCGTGATGCCCTTGAAGCTGCGCAGGGAGTTCATCGGCTCATTCTAGCGGTGTCCGCCGATGCGGCCTTCGTCACGTCGCCATGCTTGATTTCGCCCCGCGCGGTCGCCACGCTGGGTGCCTGAAAAGGAGCGTTCATGAGCCACGACAACCCCCTGCTTGCCGACGACACCTTGCCGGCGTTCTCGCAGATTCGCCCCGAACACGTGGAGCCGGCGATCGACGCGATCCTGGCCGATTACCGTGCCGGCATCGACGCCCTCGTCGCGCCCGATGCGCCGCGCGATTTCGCCACCGTGATGCTGACCCAGGAGCGTCTGGAACAGCGCCTGGCACGCGCCTGGGCGCCGGTTTCCCACCTGCATTCGGTGGCCGACAGCGAGGCCTTGCGCGAGGTGTACGGACCCGCCGAGGAGAAGCTCACCGAGCACGCGATGGAGCTGGGCCAGAACCGCCAGCTGTTCGCCGCGGTGCAGGCGCTGGCTGACGCGCCGGACTTCGCCACGCTGCCGCGTCCGCAACGCGCCCTGGTGGAACACGCTCTGCGCGACTTCCGGCTTTCCGGCGTCGCGCTGGAGGAGCCGGCGCGTTCGCGCTTTCGCGAAATCGGGGTGGAGCTGAGCAAGCTGTCCACCGAATTCTCCAACGCGGTGCTCGACGCCAGCGAGGCATGGCATGAACAGATCACCGACGAGCGCGACCTGGCCGGCGTCCCCGAATCCGGCCGCGCGGTGTTGCGCCAGTACGCGCAGGACCGGGATCTGGACGGCTATCTGGTAACGCTGAAACAGCCCAGCGTGCAGGCTGTCCTGAGCTACGCCGACAACCGCGCATTGCGCGAGCGGGTGTACTGGGCCTACCAGACCCGCGCCTCGGACCAAGGCCCCAACGCGGGCAAGTTCGACAACAGCGCACGTATCGAGAAGATCATGGCGCTGCGCCACGAAGCGGCGCAATTGCTGGGGTTCGCCAACGCGGCGGAGGAATCGCTGGCAACCAAGATGGCCGGCTCGCCCACCGAGGTGATGGAATTCCTGCACGATCTGGCGATCCGCGCCAAGCCCGTGGCCCAGGAGGAGCTGGCCACGCTGCGCGCGTTCGCCCGCGGCGAGCTGCAACTGGACAACCTCGAACCCTGGGACGTGGGCTACGCCTCCGAGAAACT
Organism: Rhodanobacter sp.; assembly: GCA_035514935.1. Taxonomy (GTDB): domain Bacteria; phylum Pseudomonadota; class Gammaproteobacteria; order Xanthomonadales; family Rhodanobacteraceae; genus Rhodanobacter. The sequence continues at coordinate 6,565 of DATJCF010000208.1, forward strand.
GCGCCAGCAGCAATACGCGCTGGACGAGGAACAGCTGAAACCCTACTTCCCGCTGCCCGCCGTCATCGACGGCCTGTTCGCGCTCACCGGCAAGCTCTACGGCATCGCGCTGGCGCCGCGTGACGACGTCGACGTGTGGCATCCCGACGTGCGCTATTACGACGTGCGCGACGCGGCCGGCCGCATTTTCGCCGGCGCCTACGTCGACCTGTACGCACGCAACGGCAAGCGCGGCGGGGCCTGGATGGACGTGTGCCGCGCCCGCTTCGACGATGGCGAGCACATGCAGTTGCCGGTGGCTTTCCTCACCTGCAACTTCGCCCCGCCCACCGGCGACAAGCCGGCGCTGCTCACCCACGACGACGTGCTCACCCTGTTC
>DATJCF010000209.1:0-7898 GCA_035514935.1 Rhodanobacter sp.
CGCCCGCAGGCAATATCACCGCCACCGGCATCCGGGTGCGCGGGGTCTGTCGGCGTGCGCGCCGGGGATGGTTCCGTCAGCTCCTTCCGCACGGGGCGCCGGCCTGATGTTGCCGGCGTGGGACGACGCCATGCGTGGGCGCCTGTTGCGGCTGGTGGGGGCGCTGCTGCTGCTGGCCGGCATCGGCTGGGCCGCGACCACCGAGCGCGGCATCATCACCTATCGCGAAGCGATGAGCCGGCATGGCGGGCAGCTGGTGGATCTGGGCGCATCCGCCCTGCCGCAAGCGGGCCAGGCCGGTTATCTCGCGCGGTTGAGCGGGGTGCCGCGGGTGGTGGTGGCGCCGCGTGATCCGGAGTTCAACCTGCGCCGGGATACGCCCGTGCTGATCCGCCACGTGGAAATGTTCCAGTGGCGCGAGGTCCGCTTCGGCGGCAATACCGACTACGAGCTGGACTGGGTGGATCAACCGGTCGATTCCAGCAAGTTCGAGCGACCGGCCGGGCACGCCAACCCGGGTGCGTTCCCGATCGCCGCGCGCCGGTTCGACGCCGACCGCGTGCAATTGGGTGGTTTCGCGCTGGACCGCAGCCTGCTCCATGCGCTGCCTGGCGTGCAGCGGGTGGAGCCGGACGTGAAGTCATTGCCGGCCAATCTCGCGGCGACCTTCGTGCCGCACAACGGCTATCTCGTGACCAGCGCCAACCCCGGCGACCCGCATCGCGGTGATTTGCGGGTGAGCTGGGAGGAGGTTCCGCTGCAGCTCGTGACCGTGGTGGCGCGCATCGATGGCGATCGCCTGGTGCCCGCGGCGAAGACCACCGACGGCAAGGGCTTTGCAGTGGAAGTGGGCGATCGATCGCTGCTGGACATGTTCCCCGACCTGCCCGAACCACCCACGTTCATCTACCTGTGGCGGGTGCTTGCCGTGCTTCTCGCCGCGCTGGGCGCGTACCTGATGCTGTCGGGCCACCGTGGGATCCAGCGTGATTTTCCGCTGTCGCTGGCGGTGGGCACGCTGGTGGTCAGCGCCACGGCAACGGTGCTGTGGCTGGGCAGCGACACGCTCCCCATGCTGTGCTGGCTGCTGGTGGCGCTGCTGAGCGTGCTGGCGACGATCTGGTATTTGCGGCATACCAGTTGAGAATCGGGATTGGGGATTCGCAAGAGCGACATGTAGGATTTCGCGGGGGCTGGCGGATCAGCTCTCGGCCTGGCCGTTGGCGCTGGCGTAGACTTGGTCGGCCCACTGTGCGGCTTCGAGATAGATGGTGGCCATGCGCTGGATGCGCTGCGGTTGCGCGTGTTCGCTGGTCATCTTGCCTGCTTCCCACGCCAGGATCTGGTCCAGCAGCGGCCCGAACGGACCGGCGCGGCGGGTCAGCGCGTCGCTGATTTCCGGCACCAGTCGCAGGTGGGTGAGCAGGAATTCCATCGGCGCGCACATCAGCGTGTCCAGCAGCGAGAACAGGCCCACGGTGAAGGCCATTTCCTCGTGGCCGTGCGGCATGCCGCTGGCCAGCTTTTCGCACATGTGGGCGCGGATCAGGGCGGCGCGCAGCAGCTCGGGCGGTCGATCATCCATGCTGCACAACGACATCGTGTCGATCCAGTTGCGCATGCGGGTGACGCCGAAGAAGATCGCCGCCTGCTGCACCGACTTCAGTTGCCGCGGCAACGCGAAGTAGGCGGAGTTGACGCAGCTGAGCAGCTTGTAGCTGAGCACCGCGTCGTCGCGGATGATGTTGCCCAGTTCGACCGGGCCCGGGTTGTTTTCCTGCAGCGCGCGCATCAGGCGCAGCATGCTGAGGCGGCTGGCGGTGAGCACCGGCACGGCCACCGGCTGCGGAATCAGCAGATAGCGGCCCTGGATCGCCTGCAGCGGCAGTTCGAGGCAACGCTCGTAGGTGGTGTGATCGTTGACTTGGTCGGCAACCACCCAGATGCCGCGGGCGTGCAGCAGTTCGGTGCGCTGGCGCAATACCTCGGGCGGCAGCAGGCTGGCGTCCAGTCGCACGAATTGCACGATCTGCATCAGCGATTCGATCGCCAGGCTGCCATCCAGCTCCAGGTCGCCGGCATCGAGCATCAGCTGGCAGCCGCGCTGCGACATCAGTTGCAGGCGCTTCATCAGCGGGGTGTTGTCGGCTACCTGCGGCTGCAGCAGCAGGCCGATGCGCGGCTGGTGCAGCAGCACGTCGGAATCTTCCGGCAGCAGTTCGGTGGGCAGGTTGAGGAAGGCGCGATTGCCGCGGACCAGCCGGGTGAGTGCACCGTCGGTCAGCGTGGAAAGTACGCGTTGCAGCAGGGTCTGTTCGTCGTCCGGTTCGCGATAGAAGGTGATTTCGTAGGCAAACAATTGCCGCTCACGATCCAGCATGGGTACGCGCAATACCGGTAGCGGGGTGGTCATCGCTATGGGCAGGGGAATGTTGGCGGCGTCGGGCAAAGCAGACATAGGGAGAGAGCCGTTCGGGGAAACGTCGGGTTTGCTCATGCTTCTTCAATCGCGATGGATACGAAAACACGCGCGGTACGTTTTTGCGACAGGGGCGACACAGTCTGCGATGAGGCGGACTGCGTCATGGTCAGGCCTGCGCCAGCACTTGCGATCGGAGGCTGCCGCGGAGTCCGCCGGTGGGGCCATACAGCCCGGTTTCGCCGGCGTGTCCGGTCAATATCGACAGCGCCTGGCGTACCTGGCCAAGGCGCTGGTTCACGGCGCGGCCGTTGCTCTGGTTGAGTTGCTGGCAGCGGCGCAGGGCCAGCAGCACCTGCGACCAGGTGGCGTCCAGCCTGGCGGCGGCGGCGGGCGCTTCGCGGCTCAACTGTTGCCGCTCCGCGTCGAGCTGCTCCAGCTGCAGCATGAGCTTCTGCTTGCTGGCGCCGGCTTCACCGAGCGCGTCGCTGTTGCCGGCATTCAATGCCGTGCGCTCGTTCTCCAGCACCTGCGTCAGCTGAGTGATGGCCTGCTGCATGTCGCTGAGTATGGCACCCAGTGCATCGCTCAGTTCGCCCTGCAGCGGCCGGTTCATACGGCACCTGCGCCGATCTGGCGCTCGAACGACAGCATGCGGTCCGCGATTCGGCCCGCGTCGATCTGGTAACTGCCGTTGGCCAGTGCCTCGCGGATCTGTTCGACCCGCTTGGTGTCGATGGCGGATGACGTGTCCAGGCGCGCGGCCTCCTGCAGTGCCCGGGCTGAATCGGTCAACTTGAGCTGATCGTCCGACTGGGGCGTGACGGCGGCACTGCTGCCGGCGGCAGCGGTAGTGGATGCCGATGCATTCCCGGTGGCGCCGGTTGCCTGGGGGAAATTCGGCAAACCATTGTTTTGAATGGAAGTGGTCATCGATCCTTCTCGCTGCAATATGAACCCTGTGTCTGACAAATCGGCCGGACCAGGGGAAACTTTAGTGGCGGTCGACACGCATCAGGGCAGGGCGGTGACCACGCCGGGCGCGCTGACCATGGCGTCGACGATCTTGCCGGAGTTCTGGTTGCGAACACGCAGGCGGGCGCCATTGTCGCCGCTGCCCAGCGCCACGCCGTCGGCACGAACCTCAATGCTACCGAGCCGGGCTACTACCTGTACATGGTCGCCCGCGCGCACCATGCGTCGCCCGCCCAGTGCGCCGGGGCTCAGCACGGTGTCCTTTGGCAGCGATCGCGACAGGGTGCGGCCGGCCACCTGTTGCAGGTTTTCCACGTAGCCATAACCCAGGCGGGTGATGTCGCGCTCCTCCGGGCGCACGTCGGCCAGGCCGAGGCCGTCGCCACGTTGCAATGCGTGGCTGGTCACCAGCACGGTCCGGAACAGCTCCAGCTTCACTGGCACCCGCACGCTCCAGTTGCGCGGCTGCGTGCACTGCACTTGCACGCTCATGTGCGAGGGCGGGGTGGCGCGGTCGGGTACGGCGGCGATCAGCGGTTGCGCGCATTCGTCCAGCTTCAATCGCATGTCCAGCGCTTCGGCGTGCACCACGACGCGGTTGCCGGGCATTGCGTAATGTTCGCGCACGGCCTGCTCGGCGGCGGCTCGTATGGCGTCGGGCGACTGGGCCGCCCACGCGGGAGTGGCGCAGATGCCCGCCCACGACAGCACGCACCACGTGGCGGCGAGCTGGAGGCGGGAACCTGGCGCGCCTTGCTTCATGCTTCCGCCAGCAGCGTGCCCAACTGGGCCAGCAATGCCTCGCGTCCGGCTTCCAGTTGCTGCGACAGCTGCGAGGCTTCCTCCAGCTGGCCGTCGCAGACCAGGGTGATGAAGCGCTGGCTCTGTTCGCACAGCAGGGTGCCGCTTTCATCGAGCGCCGCACTGGCCGGCTTGTCCGGGTGCCGGGCGGTCAGGCGACGGACGGTGCGGTTCAGGGAATGGGTGTCGAACCAGCGCCGATCCAGCGCGCTGGGATCGAGCAGTGCCAGTTCCATGGCCTGGCGCAGGCTTGCGGCGCTCTCGCGCACGGTCAGGCTGAGGCTTGCCGCGTCGTTGCCGCTTTCGCTTTCCAGCCAGTCCAGGCCCAGCCGGTGCGCCAGCAGTGCGGCGCGGTTGAGTGATTCGGCCTGCCGCCGCGCCTCGATGCCGCGGCGCTGCAGAGCGCCCAGGGCCGCCTGCGCGGTGGTGGCGCGTGCATGTTGTGCGTCATGGTTTTGCAGCACGCCGGCCACGCGGCCATGGGCCGTGCGCAGCGCTTCGCCGCCATCGTGCAGGGCGGTGGTGGCCCGGCCGACACCGGTTTGTGCGCGCTCCAGCTGCTGCAGGCCGTGCTGCACGTCGCCGTCCAGTTGCAGCGAGAAATCACCGATGGAGCCGGTGACGCTTTCGATCTCGGTGGTGGCAAGCGTGGTTTTTTCCGCCAGCTGCTTCACCTCATCCGCGACCACGGCAAAGCCGCGGCCCGCCTCGCCGGCGCGGGCGGCCTCGATGGCGGCGTTCAGCGCCACCAGGTTGGTCTGGTGGGCGATTTCCTGAACCACGCCGGTGAGCTTGCGGATCTGCGCCACCTGTTCGGCCAGCCGGCTCTGGTTGCGGTTCATCGCCGACAGCGCGCTGCGCAGCAGGCGCAACTGGCCGTCCAGTTCACTGACACTGCCTTCGCCGGCCTGTCCGGCCTTGGCAGCCAGGTCCAGATCGGTGCCGATCTGGCGCAGTGCCGTCGAGATCCCGGCGCTGCCATCCGTCAAGCGATCGACGCTGCCGCGGCTTTCGGTGGCGGCCTTGTCCAGCGCGCTCTGTTCGCGCGCGAGCTGCTGCACCGCGGCCAGCACCAGGCTTTGCTGCTCCATGGCCTGCAGCGCGACCGCCGCCGGCGGCTGGCTGGCGGCACGGGCCAACAGCGGCGCGATCACCCGCGCGGTGCGCGGATACTTGCGTCGCAACGCCGCGACCTGCGTCTCGTCGCCAGTGGCGGCTGCCTGCACCAGGGCGGTGAGGTGCGAGTTCCAAATCAAGCTCATGGGCAAACGGTGACCTTTGGAGAGGCGAGGGTGCTATTGATGCATCGTCAATCAATGCCGAAACTTGAGCAAGCAAGTCATATGCCATCTTCTTGCTGGCCGATGGCGTACATGGGTTGCCTCAAGTGCGCGGCGGTGTGGCCGATAGGTTCATCTGGAACCGCGCGGTGCGGTTGGGCGTCGAGGAATCTGCATGAGTGGCACGCTGCTGGACACGGTGGAACGGCATACCCGGCTGGCCGGGCACAACCGGGTGGCGATGCTGCTGTTCACGCTGGGCGATCGGCAACTGTTCGGCATCAATGTGTTCAAGGTACGCGAGGTGCTGCGCCGGCCGCCGCTGGAGCGCATGCACGGTGTGCATGAGTTGCTGGCCGGCAGCTGCGATTACCGCGGCCAGACCATTCCGGTGATCGACCTGGCCGCGGCGCTGGGCTATGCGCCGCTGCGCGACGTGGATTCGGCCCATTTGATGGTGACCGAGTTCAGCCGATCGATGCAGGGTTTCCTGGTGTCCGACCTGCAGCGCATGGTGCACTGCGATGGCGAAGCGCTGGTGGCGCCATCGAGCGCGCTGGGGTTTGGCGCGCGGGTGAATGCGGTGACCCGCATCGACGGCGCACTGATGGCGGTGATCGACGTGGAGCACGTGCTGGCCAGCATCGACTCGGGCCCGGCCGAGCTGTCGGCGCAGATGCAGCGCATTTCCGACGACACCATGCTCAACCCGCGCCGGATCATGGTGGTGGACGATTCGGTGATCGCCCGGCGCCGGCTGGTGGCCCTGTTCAAGCAGATGAATATCGAGTGCCTGGTGGCGCAGGATGGCCGCGAGGCGCTGGAGCGCCTGCTGGAACTGGCCCATGCCGATTCCGACGAAGGCGTGAAGCTGGTGGTATCCGACATCGAGATGCCGCAGCTCGATGGCTACGCGCTGACCCGCGCCATCCGCGAGACGCCGTCCTTGCGTCAGCTCAAGGTGGTGCTGCACAGCTCGCTCAGCGGGCTGTTCAATGAGGCGATGGTGAAAGAGGTGAATGCCGACCGCTTCGTGGCCAAGTTCCAGCCTGACTTGCTGGCCAAGGCGGTGCTGGATCTGTTGCCGGAGCACGACGAAGAGGCGTAAAAGCCCTCATCCGCCCTGACGGGCACCTTCTCCCGCTTGCGGGAGAAGGTGCCGAAGGCGGAAGAGGGCGCTTTTCCCAGCGTCAACAAACCGTCTCCACCCCCGCGCCTTCTTTCCGACGCGCCGGGCAAATCCCCGCAAACCCAGTCCCAGCAAGGCTTTCACCGCGGTGGCATGCAATTTGCCTCCTGCTCCGTGCGGCAACAGCACGCGGAGCGAAACGATGAGCCTGACCCCCGACAACCTGTTTGGCATCCATACCCGGGCCCTGGACCTGTGGCAGCGCCGTACCGAGGTGCTGGCGAACAACCTGGCCAATGCGGACACCCCGGGATTCCAGGCGCGCGACATCGATTTCCGCAAGGTGCTGGCCGCGGCCAGTGACAGTGCGGGTGCGGCGGGCAATGTTGCGTTGCAGGCGCCCACACCGGGACAGATCGGACCCGGACAGATCGGTGGCGGTTCGACGACGGCCGCCGCCATGCAGCTGTCCTGGCGCAATCCCACCCAACCCAGCATGGACGGCAACACCGTCGACGAGCAGGTCGAGCAGGCCGCCTTTGCCGCCAATGGCGTGCATTACCAGGCGAGCCTTTCCTTCATCACTGCGCAGATCCGCATGCTGCGCACCGCGATTACGGATGGCCAGGGCTGATGTCTCTTTTCTCCATTTTCAACGTGGCCGGCTCCGGCATGGCCGCGCAATCGACCCGGCTCAACACCGTGGCCAGCAACCTCGCCAACGCCGACAGCGTGGCCAGCACGCCGGAAGCGGCCTACCGCTCGCGCCAACCGCTGTTCGCGGCGGTGCAGAAGCAGTTCGGCAGCCAGGCGGTCGACAACGGCCAGGGTGTGCAGGTGCTTGGCGTCACCGAGAGCCAGGCGGCTATCCCTAGTCGCTACGAGCCGGGCAACCCGCTGGCCAACGCCGACGGCTACGTCTTCTCCAGCAACGTCAATCCGGTCGATGAGCTGGTGAACATGATTTCCGCCTCGCGTTCGTACCAGAACAACGTCGAGGTCATGAATTCCACCCGCCAGCTGATGCAGAAGACGCTGGACCTGGGCAAGTGACGGATCCCCTTTCGAGGCACATGGCATGAGTGACATGACGATCAACGGTGTGGGTTCGGCGGCGGCCAAGGCGGCCTCCCACGGCAAGGACAAGGCGCTCAGCCAGTCCGATTTCCTGAGCCTGCTGGTGCAGCAGATGCGCAACCAGGATCCGACCCAGCCGATGGATTCATCGCAGATGGTCAGCCAGCTGGCGCAGATCGGCCAGGTGTCCGCGACGCAGTCGTTGAAGACTTCGTTC
>DATJCF010000210.1:0-5099 GCA_035514935.1 Rhodanobacter sp.
GAATCCAGCTCGGTGGTGCCCTCGTCCAGCATCGACATGGTGAAGCTGGAAGTACCCAGCTTGCGGCCCTGGTCGGCGGCGTAGCCGGCATCGAACAGCAGCCGCACCTGCACCGCCGGCACGGTATGACGCTCGGCCAGCACCACCTCGATGCCGTTGGCCAGGCGACCACGCTGCACGGCCGGGAAGCTCAGGTCCGGATAGCTGTCGACCTTGGGCACGCCCTTGCTGCGGTCGACGCCGCTGTCGACGGTGCGGAAATCGCCGGCGGGCGAAAGCACCGGCGCGGGCTTGCCCGGGGTAGCGGCGCGACCGGCGGCCGCGGCGCCGTCGGCCCTATCGACCTTGCCCGGCGCCACGGTCAAGGTGTAATCGCCGCGGGCGATCCAGCGGTTCGCGGCGGCGGTGACGCTGGCCGGCGTGGCGGCCATGAATTCGTTGAACTGCTTCAGGTAGGCGCCCGGATCACCGTGATAGAGCTGCCCCTGGGCCAGGATCGAGGCCTGCGTGTTGACGCGCTCCAACCCGCGCACGAACGAGGCACGGGTTTCCGTCTTGACCCGCGCCAGTTCATCGGCGCTCGGACCATGCGCCAGGAAGTTCTGCCATTCATCGGCAATGGCCGCCTCGACGCGGGCCGGGTCGACGCCCTGCTTCACGTCGACCTGCAGCTCGAACAGGCTGGCCAGCGCGTGCTGCTCCACATCCACCGAGACGTCGTCGGCCAGCTTGTCGCGGTAGACCAGCCGCTGGTACAGCCGCGAGGTCTTGCCGCCGCCCAGCACCGCGGCGGCCACTTCCAGCAGGTTCTCGTCGGTGCTGCCACGCGGCGGCACGTTCCACTCGCGGTAGATGCGCGTCTGCGCCACGTTGTCGGTCATCGTGCCGCGGGTGGACTGCTCGCGCGGCGCCACCCACGGTTGCGGCCGTGGCACGCGCGGGCCGGCGGCGATGTCGCCGAAGTACTTCAGCATTTTTTCTTTCGCCACTGCCGGCGTGATGTCGCCGGCCAGCACCACCACGGTATTGGCGGCGCCGTAGTAGTCGCGGAACCACTGCTTCACGTCGCCCAGCGAAGCGGCGTTCAAATCGGCCATCGAACCGATGGTGTCGTGGTGATAAGGATGATTGGCCGGGAATGCCTCGGCCTGGATCAGCTCGCTGGCGCGACCGTAGGGCTGGTTTTCTCCCTGGCGTTTTTCGTTCTGCACCACGCCGCGCTGCTCGTCGAGCTGCGGCTGGCCGATCGCACCCAGCAGATGGCCCATGCGGTCGGACTCCATCCACAGCGCCATGTCCAGCGCGGTGGTCGGCACGGTCTCGAAATAGTTGGTGCGGTCGAGCCAGGTGGTGCCGTTCTGGTCGGTGGCGCCGGCCAGTTCGAACGGCTTGAAGAATTCGTCCTTGTGGTTCTCCGAGCCCTGGAACATCAGGTGCTCGAACAGGTGCGCAAAACCGGTCTTGCCCTTCGGTTCGTACGAGGAGCCCACGTGGTACCACACGCTCACCGCCACCACCGGCGCCTTGTGATCCTCGTGCACCACCACGGTCAGGCCGTTGGGCAGGGCGAACCGCTCATAGGCAAGCGCGGGAATCGTGCTGGCGGCATCGGTGACCGCGGGCGGATCAGCCAAAGCCGGCACGATGCCCACGGAAAAAGTCAGCAAACCGGCAAGCCACAACGCGTGCGTTTTCAGGGTCACGGTAATTCCTTGGCATGGGTGAGGGTCCTTGAGCCTAGGCGGCACGGCGGCCGCGGCGCAACTGGCGCAAGGCATGCCGGGCGACGGCATGCGGACAGGATTGTCCGGCGATGTCCGCGCCCGTTCGGACGATGTCCGCGGACATCTCGCGCGTCTTCCAGATCGGATTTTTTGTTGCGCAAAATCATCAGCTTGCGATATTTCGAAAGGCTGGCACGGCGATTGCTCTTCTGGTCATGCAGGGGTTTTCAATCACGGAAAAGGAAGAGCGATCATGAAATTCGAAACGATGATGTTGCACAGCTTGTTCGTGGCCTGCTTCGCATTGTGCGTGCTGGTGATGGGCGCGATGCTGCACGCCCAGCCGGTGGCGCACACGGCGTCGGGCTCCTCGGTCGCGACGATGCTGCTGGACGCGCCCGACAGCTGCGTATTGCCACACGACGGCGTGCTTTGCCCGCCATCGACGCAGGTGCTGTAAGGCCGACGCAGACGCGGGGGCGATGAATGCCGATAATGGCCGGATGCTCCATGTCATCCTGTTTCGCCCCGAGATCCCGCCGAACACCGGCAACGTGATTCGCCTGTGCGCGAATACCGGTGCCGCGCTGCACCTGATCCGCCCGCTGGGTTTTGAACTCGACGATGCGCGACTGCGTCGCGCCGGGCTGGATTACCACGAGTACGCCAGCGTGGCCGTGCACGACGACTTCGCCGCCTGTCTCGACGCGATCGGCGCACCGCGCGTGTTCGCGTTTTCCACCCGCGGCCAGGTAGCCCACGTCGACGCGCGTTTTGCCGATGGCGATGCCTTTCTGTTCGGCTGCGAAACCGCCGGCCTGCCCGCCGACGTGTTCGAGGCGATACCCGTCGACCAGCGCCTGCGCCTGCCGATGTGCCCGAACAGCCGCAGTCTCAATCTGTCGAATTCGGTGGCCGTGGCCGTGTACGAGGCTTGGCGCCAACTGGGCTTCCCCGGCGCGCACCCGTAGGAGCGCACCCTGTGCGCGAACGGCGGGCAGCGCCCGCCTGGGGATGGCCGGGCCGAAGAGCATCGCGCACAGGGTGCGCTCCTGCAGATCGCGGCGGCTACAATCGGCCGGATGAACTCCACGCCCAATACCTGGATGCCGCAACCGCTGCGCAAGCTGGCCGGCCGCGCGCTGCAAACCGCGCTGAACCACACGCTCTCGCTGGACCCCGATACGCAGCAGAAACTGGCCGCGTTGAACGGACGCCGCATGCAACTGCATCTGCGCGGGCCGGAGCTGGCGTTGGCGATCACCGTCGACGACGGAAAACTGCTGGTGGGCCCGCCGCAGGAAGACAACCAGCTGCGCGTCGCCGCCACACCGGGCAGCCTGCTGGCGATGCTGTTTCGCCGTGACGACGACGGCATCGCGCCAGGCAAGGTGGAGATTGCCGGTGATGCCGAACTGGCGCGCCGATTGGAAAAACTGGCCAGCAAGTTCGCACCCGATTTCGAGGAAGCGTTTGCGCGCAGCTTCGGCGACGTGCTCGGCGTGCCACTGGCCAAGGCGGTCCGCCGCGGCTTGAGCCACGCCCGCGAAAGTGCCGCGCACTTTACCGAAGACAGCGCCGACTGGCTGCGCGAGGAAGTGCGCGTGGCGCTGGCGCCGGGCGAGGTGGAGGACTTCCTCGACGGCGTGGACCACCTGCGCGAGCGCAGCGAACGGATGGAGTCGCGCGTGCAGCGACTCATCGCGCGCCTGCAGGGCAGCGCCGCATGACGCCGCTGAAGGTCGTGCCACGGCTGTTGCGGGTGGCCTCGGTGCTGCTGGCGTATCGGCTCGACGAGCTGGTCGACGCCACCCACCTGTACCGTCCGCTGAAGCTGCTGCGCCCGCTGCTGGCACGGCCGCGCGCCCACGTGGCGCAGCTGTCGCGCGGCGAGCGCTTGCGGCTGGCATTGACCGAGCTGGGCCCGATTTTCGTGAAGGCCGGCCAGGTGCTGTCCACCCGACGCGATCTCGTCCCTGCCGATATCGCCGACGAACTGTCGCTGTTGCAGGATCAGGTCGCGCCGTTCCCCGGCGCCGAGGCACGCGCCATCGTCGAGCAGCAATTGAACGCCTCGACCGACCAGCTCTACGCGCATTTCGACGAAACGCCGCTGGCCTCCGCCTCGATCGCCCAGGTGCACGCGGCCACCTTGCGCGATGGCCGCGAGGTGGTGGTGAAGGTGTTGCGTCCGGGCATCGACTCGCAGATCGCCCGCGATGTGAAACTGCTGCGCTCGCTGGGCGAACTGGCCCAGCGCTGGCACCCCAACGCCGACAAGATCCGGCCGCTGGACGTGGTGGCCGAAGTCGAGAAGATGCTGGAAAACGAGCTGGACCTGCAGCGCGAAGGCGCCAGTGCCAGCCTGTTGAAACGCAACTTCGCCAGCGGCGTGGACCTGTACGTGCCGAGCGTGCACTGGGAACTCACCGCCGCGCGCGTACTGACGCTGGAACGCGTGAGCGGCGTCAGCAGCGACGACATTGCCGCCATCGACGCCGCCGGCATCGATCGCAAGGCGCTGGCCGCCAAGGGCGTGCGGGTGTTCTACGAGCAGGTGTTCCGCGACAATTTTTTCCATGCCGACGCCCACCCCGGCAATATCTGGGTGGACACCGCGCGCACCGGCGAGCCGCGTTTCATCGCGCTGGATTTCGGCATCATGGGCTCGCTGCCCGAGGCCGACCAGTATTGGCTGGCGCAGAATTTCATCGCCCTGTTCGAACGCGACTACGCCCGCATTGCGCAATTGCACGTGGCCGCCGGCTGGATGCCCGCCACCTTGCGGCTGGATGAACTGGAGGCGGCGGTGCGCACCGTCTGCGAGCCGTATTTCACCCGCCCGCTGTCGCAGATCTCGCTGGCCGAACTGGTGGTGAAACTGTTCCAGACCGCGCGCCGTTTCGAGCTGACCCTGCAGCCGCAACTGATCCTGCTGCAGAAAACACTGCTCAACATCGAAGGCGTGGGCCGCATGCTCGATCCGGAGATCGACATCTGGGCGGTGGCGCATCCGGTACTGAAACGCATCCTGCGCGAACGCTACAGCCCGCTGCGCACCCTGCGCGACGTGCGCAAGCGGCTGCCCGAATGGCTGCACCACGCACCGCAATTTCCGGAGCTGGTGCGCGATGCCCTGCGCCAGGCAAGCCGCGGCGAACGGCGGGTGGTGAGCGATCCGCTGGCCCTCGCCCTGCTGCGCGACAACGCGCGACGCCAGCACAAGCTGCTGGCCTGCGGACTGTTGGGTGGCGCCTTGCTGATCGGCTCGGCGCTGTTGTGGACCCTGGCGCCGCAGCACGGGATCTGGCCGCCGCTGGGTGCCGGCGTGGCCGGCCTGCTGGCGTTCGCGATTGGCTGGCCGCGCTCGCGCTG
>DATJCF010000211.1:0-10179 GCA_035514935.1 Rhodanobacter sp.
CCAGCGGCGTACCGGCAGGTCATAGAGCTTCAGGCAGGCCCAGGCGATGGTGATGCTGGTGACGAACACCAGCGCGCCCATCGCGCATTTCACCAGCGTGGACTGCGCCTGGTGCCCGGTCATCCACTCCACGTAGGCGTAGATCAAGCCGTAATGGGTGATGTAGAGCGGGTAGGAAAGCTGCCCGAAAAAGCTGGCGGCGCGCGTGCCCAGCCCGACGCCCAGCGACGCACCTGCGCCAATGGCCACGATGACGGGGAACAGCACGATCACGCACAGCGCTTCGTACAACCCGTTCATCCATAGATGCTCGGCGCCGCCGAAGCGGGGCAGGGCCAGCGCCACCACCAGCAGCACGCTGCAGGTCTCGAACGCGTACCTGATGCGAATGCGCTTGCCCAGCCGCATCAGCAGCATGCCGGCGAGAAAGGGGAACAGCAGGCGGGCGAAGCCGATATGCAGTTGGTCCGGGGTGATCGACCAGCCGCCGATCAGGTCGCCCCGCTTGCCGAACACGGCCAGGTGCAGCAGGAACGCCGCCGCCAGCGCCACCAGCACGCCCAGCCAGCGGTTCGGCAGTTTGCGCAGGCCCAGCGCATACAGGATGTTGGCGATGTACTCGAAAAACAGCGACCACGCCGGACCGTTGAGCGGATGCATTTCGCCCCAGCCGCGAATGTCCATCGACGGCGGCAGCGGCAGCAGCGTGCTACCGATGAGCATCACCAGAAGCATCAGCCATACCGGCGTGGCGTCGATCAGCGGAAACGCCGGGCCCGCCTGCAGGTAGTACAGCGCGGCGCCCACCACCATGCCCATCACCACCATCGGCTGCAGCCGGATCAGCCGCCGCTTGAAAAAGTCGCGCAGCCCCATCGCCTGCCAGCGGTCATCGTAGGCATAGGCGATCACGAAACCCGACAGCAGAAAGAAGAAATCCACCGCCAGGTAGCCGTGGTTGATCAGTTGCGTCAGCGGATGCTCGGGTTTGTACGCCTCGCAGATGTGGAACAGCACCACCATCACCGCGGCGACGCCGCGAAGACCATCGAGGATGAGGTAATGGTCCTTGCCGGCGGCGGATGCATCGAGGTGTTTCGTCATATCGCGCGTTTTTGTGGTGGTGGGGCGTGCCCGATTGACCGTGTAGCGTATCCGAAAAAATCGCTGGTTTACCTGATCGCGCGAGATCTTCTGTGGGAGCGTCAGCGATCTTCGTGTTGCGGCCCGGTCAGGCGAATCTCGTACACGTGCGGCCAGCGTTTGCCGGTGACGAACAGGCGATTCCCTGCGGCGTCGTAGGCGATGCCGTTGAGCACGTCGTTGCCCGGGTCGGGCGTGTCTTCCGGGCGCGGTGCCAATCCGCTCAGATCGATCCAGCCGACCACCTTGCCGCTGGCCGGATCGATGCGGGCGATGCGCTGGGTCAGCCACACGTTGGCGTAGATCTGGCCCTCCACCCATTCCAGTTCGTTGAGGTTGGCCAGTGGCTCGCCGTCGGCGGTGACGTCGATGCTACCGACCTGTTGCAGGGTTTCCGGATCGAGGAGGCGCAGGGTTGGGGTGCCGTCGCTCATCAGCAGGTGCGTGCCGTCGCTGGTCAGTCCCCAGCCTTCGCCGGGGTAGCTGAAGCGCGCCAGTGGTTTCAGTGTGGCCAGATCGAAGACGAAGCCTTGCTGGCCGCGCCAGGTGAGTTCGATCAGGCGGCCCTTCCAGGCAACGATGCCTTCGCCGAAAAATCCCGGCCCCGGCGTGGCCTCCTGTTGCAGCACCTTGCCGCTTTGCAGATCCACCTTGCGCACGAACGACTGCCCGACGTTGCCGGTGCCTTCGTACAGATAGCCGTCCAGATAGAACAGGCCCTCGGTGTAGGCGTTGTTGTCGTGCGGCCACGTGTGGGTCACGGTGTATCCGTAAACCGGCACGTCGCTGGCGGCGGCTGCCGCGCAGGCGAGGGAGGTGGCCAGGAAGGCGAGAACCATGGCGAATCGTTTCATGGCGCCATGATGCCGGACCCGCGCGTCGGTGTGTCGCCGGCCAGTCACCCGGGCCGGGGCGGCGCATGGAATAATCGAGGCTTGCGACGAAGCCGGGATACGCGTGGAAAGTCACCAATTCTTGCAGACAGCGGTGGTCTTTCTGCTGGCCACGGTCATTGCCGTGCCGCTGGCCAAGCGCTTCCGGCTGGGCTCGGTGCTGGGCTATCTGCTGGCCGGCGTGGTGATCGGGCCGCCGTTGCTGGGCCTGGTCAACGACACCGAGGGCGTGGCCACGATTTCCGAATTCGGCGTGGTGCTGATGCTGTTCGTGATCGGGCTGGAGCTGTCGCCGCAACGGTTGTGGGTGATGCGCCGCGCGGTATTCGGCACCGGCTTGCTGCAGGTGGTGGCCACCAGCATGGCGATCGGCGCGGTGGCGTATTACCTGTTCGGCCTCACCGGCAAGGCGGCGGTGATCGTGGGCGGCAGCCTGGCGCTGTCGTCCACCGCGTTCGGCCTGCAGATACTCGCTGAGCGCAAGGAGGCCGGCTCCGCGTATGGGCGCCAGGTTTTCTCGATCCTGCTGTTTCAGGATCTGGCCGCGATCCCGCTGATTGCGGCGGTGCCGTTGCTGGCGTCGTCGACGGCGCAGAGTTTCGATCTGCTGGCGATCGGGCGCACGGTGGCGGTGATCGTGGCGGTGGGCGTGGGTGGTCGCTACCTGTTGCGGCTGGTTTTCCGTTTCGTGGCGCGGGCCGATTCAGTGGAGGTGTTCACTGCCACCGCCTTGCTGGTGGTGATGGGCGTGTCGCTGTTGATGGAACTGGCGGGGCTGTCGGCCACGCTGGGTGCCTTCCTGGCCGGCATGCTGCTGGCGGATTCGGAATACCGGCACGAGATGGAATCGAACATCGAGCCGTTCAAAGGCCTGCTGCTGGGGTTGTTTTTCATCAGCGTGGGCATGTCGATGGACTTGTCGCTGCTGCTGAAACGGCCCGGGCTGATTTTCGGCCTGGTCGCGGCGCTGCTGGTGCTGAAGGGCCTGCTGCTGTGGCCGCTGGGTCGTTTGCTGGGCGGGCTCAACCGCTCCGACACGCTGCGCCTGGTGGTGCTGCTGGCCTGCGGCGGCGAATTTGCGTTCGTGGTGCTGCGCCTGGCGGCGGAGAAGCACCTGATCGCCGTGGCCCAGCGCGATGCCTTGGTGCTGACGATCACGCTGGCCATGGCGCTGACGCCGCTATTGGTGGTGCTGGCGTCGCGGGGCCTGCAGCGCGGGCCGAAAAAGCCTTCGCGCGAGTTCGACGCGATCGATACCGATACGCCGCGGGTGATCATCGCCGGCTTCGGCCGCATGGGCCAGATCATCGCCCGCGTGTTGCGCGCGCAGGGCATTCCGTTCGTGGCGCTGGAGCATTCGGCCGAACAGGTCGATGTCTCGCGCCGCTTCGGCACCATCAACCTGTTTTTCGGCGACCCCGCGCGGCCGGAGCTGTTGCGCGCGGCGCAGGCGGAGAAGGCCGAGGTGTTCGTGCTGGCCACCGATGATCCGGAGGCGAACCTGCGCACGGCGCGGCTGGTGAGGCGCCAGTATCCGCACCTGAAGATCATCGCCCGCGCACGCAATCGCCAGCACGTGTTCCGGCTGATGGATATGGGCGTGGACGAGCCCATCCGTGAAACCTTCCATTCCAGCCTGAAGATGACCCGCATGACGCTGGAGGCGCTGGGCCTGCCGCACGACTACGCGGTCGACCGGGTCGAGCGGTTTCGTCGCTACGACCAGGATCTGCTGAAGAAACAGGCGCTGGTCTACGACGACGAAACCAAGCTGATACAGAGCACTCGCGATGCGCTGGTCGACCTGCAGAAGCTGTTCGAGGCGGATGCGGAGCCTGGTGCGGAGCGGGAGCGCGAAAAGGGCGCAGTGAAGCCTGAGGAATCTTAAGGCTGGATGTGATGGCGGCGTTTGGACGCCTGAATGGCGCTTGGATCAAGAGCGCCCCCATCCGCCTTACGTGCCGCTCCTGCGGCACGCCCTCCGGGCCGGCCTCGCTGTTCGCTTCGGCATCCTGCCTTCGCAGTCGGCACCTTCCCCCGCAAGCGGGGGAAGGAAGCGATCCAGCCTCAGCGCCACGATGTTGCTTCCCGCAAGCGGGGAATAAAGCGATCCAACCTCAGTGCCACCCATGTTGTTTCCCCCGCTTGCGGGGGAAGCTGCCTGAAGGGCTGATGGGGGCGCTCTTCGTGAGGCTCAAGATGAAGAATCAGTCGGCTGGTTGCGCCGGTTGGCGCAGGGTCTGTCGCACGCTGGGGATGGCGCTGGCGCGGGCGGCCAGTTCGTGCGCGATGTCGACGTAGCCCAGTTGCCGCGCCACGTCGGCGGCGGTGCGGCCGAACGCGTCGGCGGCGTTGCGATCGGCGCCGCGTGACAGCAGTACGCGGGCCGGCGGCAGCAGGGCGTGCATGGCGCAGGCGTGCAGGGCGGTGACGCCGCGCTGGTCGGCATGCCCGGCGCGCGCGCCGGCTTCCAGCAGCACCGGCACCAACGCGCCGATGTGGGTGGCGTCGCATTCGCTGCCCGGCCGCAACTGCGCGCCCAGCAGCAGCAGCAGCGGCGTCATGCCTTCGCTGTCGGCGCGGTTGATGTCGGCGCCGTGCTTGAGCAGCACGTCGAACAGGCGCCGCGCCCGCAGGCTGTCGTTGTGCTCGAAACCGAACTGCGCCGCCGCATGCAATGCGCCACGGCCGCGGGCATCGACGGCGCCGAGTTCGGCGCCCGCCTCCAGCAGCATTTCGACGATTTCTGGATAGCCCATCGCGGCGGCCACCATCAGCGTGGTTGCCTCGTTGGGCAGGCGCTGGTCGACGGTGACGCCGCGTTGCAGCAGCAGGTTGACCAGGGCTTCGCGGCGCGCCGCCACGGCGGCGCCCAGCGGCGTCAC
The DNA here is from genome assembly GCA_035514935.1 of Rhodanobacter sp. Lineage (GTDB taxonomy): Bacteria > Pseudomonadota > Gammaproteobacteria > Xanthomonadales > Rhodanobacteraceae > Rhodanobacter. Next base: position 4,922 of record DATJCF010000211.1, read on the forward strand.
GCCGTTGCTGGCGGCCAGCGTGGCATCCGCACCGGCATCGAGCAGGTGGCTGGCGATGTCGCGATGGCCGGCGCCGCAGGCATGCAGCAGTGCGGTGGCGCCATGCGGGTCGGGCGTGTCCACGGCAAAGCCGAGCTCCAGCAGCCGCTGCACCGCGGCGGTGGCGCCGGCGGCCGCGGCCAGCGGCAGGTCGCCGGCGCGCAGCGGGCGTCGCGGTAGGCGCCAGTCGGCCCAGTTCAGCCAGCGCTCGATGGCGGGGTCTTCCAGCGCCAGGCCCAGCGGGGTTTCGCCGTTGGCATCGGCGGCCTCGGGGTTGCCGCCGTGGGCGATCAGCAGGCGCACCAGCGGCAGGGCCTGCGGGCCGTGCTCGAGTGCGGCGAACAGCGGCGTGCGGCCTTCGCGGTCGCGGGTGTTCGGGTCGCAGCCGCGCGCCAGCAGCGCCTGCAGTACGTCGGTTTGCGCGTTGACCACGGCGAGGTGCAGCGGCGAACGTTCGCGCGCATCGGGGCCGAACAGGTCGGCGCCGCGCTCCAGCATCTCCAGCGGCAGCGCGTTGAACCCGGTGGTGCCGTGCAGCCGCACCAGAGTCTGCGCCAGCAGCCCGGCGCCGGCCGGGCTTGCACCGGCCTGCAGCAATTCCCCGACCGCCTCGGCCGAACCCGGAAGCCGCTGCAGCAGGGCGTCGAACAGCCGCCGGCCCAGCGGTGAAAAAGCGGTTTCGGCCGGATCGCCGGCATCGGTTTCGGCGTCGTCCAGTTGCTGTGTGGGCAGGCGCGCTTCGGCGTCGAGGCCGTGATCCAGCAGCCAGCACCGCGCATGGCGCAGGCCGGGGGTGGCCAGCTGCAGATACAGCTGCGCCAGCTCGGCCGGCGGCCATTGGCGCACGCGCTCGGCAAAGCCGGAAACCACGGCCCAATGGCCGAAGCGCAGCGCATCGAGCAGATGCGCCGGTGTGTCGGAACCCTCGGCCAGGGTGTCGTGGCTGAGGTTGGCCGGTAGCGGCGTTTCCGGGTCCAGCAGCGCCACCAGGTCCCAGCGGCCGGCGGCGGTGGCATGGTCGAGCGCGCTGCGACCGTCGCTGCCGGGGAGTTTGGGTTCGGCACCGAGCGCCAGCAGCGCGCGGACGGTTTCGGCGTGGGCGTGCGGCGACTGGCAGGCCAAGGTCAGCGCGTCGCGCCCGTGCTCGTCGCGCTGGCGCGCGTCCGGTTGTGCCTCGGCCAGCAGCTGCACCACGCCGCCGGCGCCGGCGCGGGCCGCTTCCATCAACGCCGTGCTGCCGTGCTGGTCGACCAGGTTGACGTCGGCACCGGCGGCGCGCAGTGCGCGGGCGATCTGTTCGTGGCCTTCCGCGGCGGCGGCCTGCAGCGCGCTGCGATGGCGGGCATCGACCGCGTTGACCGCCGCGCGATGCTTGAGCAGCAGCTTCACCCCGGTCACGTCGTCGTCGGCGATGCCCGCCGCGGCGACCAGTGCCGGTTCGCCATCGGCGGGGGCGGGTTTGGCGCCGTGTTCCAGCAGGAACTTGGCCAGCGGCCAGTTGGCGGCGCGGCAGGCGCCGGCCAGCGGGCTGATGCCTGCCTTGTTCAGCGCGTTGATCGGCGCGGCGGCATCCAGCAGCATCGCCGCGACACCGGGCTCGGCGCTCAGCGCGGCGCCATGCAGCGGCGTGTTGCCTTCGGCGTCGGTGACGGTCGGGCTGGCGCCATTGGCCAGCAGCGTGAGTACCGCCTCGGGCCGGCCATAGCGGCTGTCGCGGGTGGCGGCCAGCAGCGGCGTCAGCCCGCCGCTGCTGCGATTGACGTCGGCGCCGCGGGTGATCAGCGCGCGCAGCAGGCGCGTATCCGGCAGCAGCGCCGCCAGCATCAGCACGGGGCGTTGGTCGCGATCGGCGGTATCGGGCGCGGTATCCGGATCGGCACCGGCCTCGATCAGCGCCAGCGCGCGATCGATGTTGCCGTCACGGGTGGCCGCCAGCAAGGCCTGGGCCTGCTCGGGCGTGCCGGCGATGCGCTCCTGTTCGTTCAGCGGCAACGGCGCCGGGTGCGATGGATTTTCCACATCGTCCGCCAGCGGCGGCCGCTTGCGACCCTTGCCGCTACGCGTGCACAGCAAGGCACGCAAGGTGCGGTTGGCCACCACCAGGCAGCCCAGCGGCAATACCACCACGCCATAGATGGCCAGTGCGGCGATGCGCAGCTCCGAGGGCAGCACGCCGTACAGGCCGGTAAGCGCGATGGCCACGAACGCCATCACCAGCAGCGAAAAGGCTGCCGGCAGGAAGTGGCTGAAAAAACGCTCCTCGCTGGATAGATGGCGACCGAACGCCAGGCTGCGCAAGGTGGCGGTGAAAATCCACGAGCCGTCGCTTTGTTGCGGGTAGGCGTCATCCCATACGAACACCAGCCCGAACGCCGGCCACAGCCGCCACAGCACCGCCAGCGCAATCACGCAGGTGGCCGCCAGCGCCAGCGCGGCGCTGAGCCCGTGTGACAGGTTGAGTTGCAGCATCGGCCACGCCACCAGCACGAACACCAGCGCGGTGTAGCCGGTAAACATCACCAGGTGCGCTGCGCCCCGGCGCAACACCGTGCGCACGAAGCGGGGTTCCGGGTCGAAGCCGATCGCGTGGCAGATGGCGGCCATCGTCAGCGCGTTGGCCAGCAGCAGCGGTATCAGCGTCAGCGGGTGAGTGGCCAGGCCGGCGGCGGCGACGGCGAGCAGCCCCGGAATGAACCAGGCAAGGGCATGCGGGAGGGGCGGGCGGCGTCGCGATTTGGGCAGGGTCATGTCGACAGTATAGAAACCGTGACGAATCCAGACGATAACCCAGCGTTAACGCCCGCGCGGGCGCTCCCGGCCGCGTATCCGCCGGCGATCTTCAATCGTCGCGGTCGCCGTGGAGTTCGCGCCGGTAGGCCGGGTGGTTGGCGGCCGCCAGGGTCTCCTGCGGCGGCACCTGCAGATGCCAGCCTTGCGTGCGCAGGTGATCGAGTACCTGCAAGGTATCCTCGTTCGGCAGCTTGCGCTGCTCGTCCAGTTGCACCTCCATCACGAAACGCAATTCGCCCAGCAACAGCATCAACGATTCGGGCAATACGTCGAACGCATCGCGCTCGGCCAGCCACACGTAGCTGTCGTGTTTGCGCAGGCTGGCGTAGACAAAACAGGGCATGGCGGGCATCCGGAAGGGGGTGCGACGATTCTCCACGGTACCACCCGCGCCCGCCAGCCTGGCCATCTGCGAAAGGCCCCGTCCCGTTTGTCCCGGAAACCGCGTTGGCGGGCCGTGGACATTGCTGCTGCCACACTTGCAACTGCTTGGCAGAGTGTGCAAAGTGCCCAAAGGTCGTTCAAACGATTGTATTAATTTATACAGAACTACACCCCCGAACCGAGCCCCGTACGAACAAAAGCAGGAGCAAGCGATGCAAACTTCATTCCGTATCCTTTCCGGCACTGCCCGGCCGCTCACGCTCGCCGCGTTGAGCCTGGCCATCGTGGGTGCCTTGGTTGCGCCCTCCAACGCTGACGCCAGCGCCTTCCAGTTGAAGGAAAACAGCGCCAAGGCCATGGGCCGCGCCTATGCCGGCTCGGCTACCGCCGGCGGCGACGTCTCGGTGGTGGTCAACAACCCCGCCGCGATGAGTGACCTCAAGGGCACCTATCTTCAGGCCGACGTCACCGCCATCAACTTCAGCACCAAGTTCAGCGGCACGGCGACCGACGTCATGGGACGCCCGATCGATGGCGGCAACGGCGGCGATGGCGGCACCACGTTGCCGGTGCCGGCGTTGTTCTTCGCCACCCAGGTCAGCGACCGCATGCATCTGGGCTTCGGCTTCTCCGTGCCGTTCGGCTTTCAGACCGAATATGACCGCAACTGGAAGGGACGCTACGGTGCGGTCAAATCCAAGTTCCAGTCGCTGGACGCCACCTTGTCCGCCTCGTTCGACGTCACCGACAACTTCAGCCTTGGCGCCAGCGTGATCGCGCAGAAGACCTCGGCCGAGTTGACCAGCGCCATCAACTACAACGCCGTCGGCGGGAAAGTTATCCAGGGCATCAACGGCCAGCTGGCCGAAGGTGCCGCTGCTGCCTCTGCTGCGATCGCTCAGATCCAGGCCGGCATGGCCGGCGGACAGATCCCGCAGGCGCAGGGGGCGGCGATGATCCAACAGATTCTGCAGCAGGCACAGCAAGGGGCGGCCGAAGCCGCTGCGGCTAAGGCTGGCGTGGCTGCGGCCACGCCGGTCGGCAGTGACGGCTTCGCCCGCATCAAGGGTGACGACTGGGCCTACGGCTGGCAGTTGGGTGGCTACTGGAAGCTGAGCCCCAACGACAAGCTGGCGCTGAACTACCGCTCCAGGATCAGCCACACCCTGGAAGGCACCGGCAACTTCACCACCACCGCCGGCTACGACGCGCTGCTTGCCAACCCGCAGCTCGCCGCCTCCATCCCGCCGTTCCAGCACACCACCGGCACCGCGGACTTCACCACCCCGGCCGTGGCCAGCGCCAGCTACTGGCATCAGGCCGAACGCTTCGGCCTCGGCATCGACCTGGCCTGGACCAAGTGGAGCGCGTTCCAGGATCTGACCGTCAACTACGGCAACAGCCAGCCGTCGACGACCGAGCACTACAACTGGCGCAACACCTGGTATGCGTCCGTGGGCGGCGACTACAACGTCAACGACAAGCTGACCGTGCGCGCCGGCATTGCCGTCGACAGCACGCCGACCTACCTGGCCACCCGCAGCGCGCGCGTGCCTGATTCCACCCGCAAGCTGGCCACGGTGGGCCTGAGCTACCAGGCCAGCGACAACTTCGAGATCAATGCCTCGTACGCGCACATCTTCGTCAACAACGCGCACGTCGACACCATCGATTCCACCGGCAACCGGCTGGCGGGCAATTTCGAGGACTATGGCAACCTGCTCGGCGTGTCGGCCACGTACAAGTTCTGATTCCCGACTAACCGAGTCACGACCCAGGCCTCCCCGTGTGAACGGGGAGGCTTTTTGTTTCATGGGTTGTGGTCGCGGTGTGGCGCCATGAGGCAGCCGCCAGACGTCCTTGTGAGCTATCCGTGCATGGCGCGCATCCAATGTGCGCACGTGGACAACTCGGCTATACTGCGCGTCCGCCGCCATGCGCCTTGCATGGAACGGCCGGCCATCAATGCATGCGTCCGTAGCTCAGCTGGATAGAGTACCGCCCTCCGAAGGCGGTGGTCGTGGGTTCGAATCCCGCCGGGCGCA
>DATJCF010000212.1:0-5388 GCA_035514935.1 Rhodanobacter sp.
GCGCAGATCGCCCAGGTCATGCGTGGCGGCAGCGCCACCTGGCACGAAAACCAGCGCCTGGTGATGCAACGCGATGGCCGCGACGAGGACACCTACTGGACCTACAGCTACAGCCCGATCGACGATGAAAGCGCCGACAGCGACGTCGGCGGCGTGCTGGTGGTGTGCACGGAAACCACCGAGCAGGTGCTGGTGTCCCGGCGGGCACTGGAGGAGCGCCAGCGGCTGGCCGAATTGTTCGAACAGACTCCCTCGTTCATCGCCATGCTGCGCGGTCCCGACCATGTTGTCGAGCTGGCCAACCCCGGCTACATGCGGCTGGTCGGTGGTCGGCCGCTGCTGGGCCGCACGGTGGCGGAGGCCCTGCCCGACGCGGCCAGCCAGGGCTTCGTCGACCTGCTGGACATCGTCTACGCCAGCGGTCAGTCGTACGTGGCCACGGCCACGCCTTTTGCCATGCAGCCGGCACCCGGCGCGCCGATCAGCCAGCGCTATCTCGACTTCGTGTATCAGCCGATCAGGGACGATGCCGGCAGGGTCACCGGCATCTTCGTCGAAGGCACCGATGTCACCGAGCGGGCATTGGCGGAAAAGGCGCTGCGCGCCAGCGAAATCAGGTTGCGCGCGATCAACAGTGACCTGGAACAACAGGTGGCGCAGCGTATGCACGGCCGTGCGCGCACATGGCAGTTGACCACCGACATCATGGGCGTGCTCAATGCCGAGGGCATCTTCGAGCTTTCCAATCCCGCCTGGCAGCGGGTGCTGGGTTGGCCCGAGGAAACCATCGCCTCCACCCCGTTTTTCGACTTCCTGCATCCGGACGACCTGGAGCGCAACCAGCGCGCGTTCAGTCGCGCGCTGGAACTGGGCGAACCGGCGCTCAGCTTCGAAAACCGCTATCGCCACGCCGATGGCGGCTACCGCTGGCTGTCGTGGGTGGCCATTCCCGAAGACGACAAGATCTATTGCAGCGCGCGCGACATCACCGCCGAGAAGCATGCCGCCGAATCGCTGGCGCGCACCGAGGCGGCATTGCGCCAGGCGCAGAAGATGGAGGCCGTCGGCCAGCTCACCGGCGGCCTTGCGCACGACTTCAACAACTTGCTGGGCGGCATCATGGGTGCACTGGAAGTCGCCCAGATGAAGCTGGAGCAAGGCAAGGTCGAGGATGTGCCGCGCCTGCTCTCGCTGGGCGAGACCGCGGTGCATCGCGCTGCTTCGCTCACCCAGCGCCTGCTGGCATTCTCCCGGCAGCAGACGCTCGACCCGCGCTCCACCAACATCAAGCGTCTGGTGGCGGGCATGGAGGAACTGATACGCCGCACCATCGGCCCGTCGGTGCAACTGGAAGTCATCGAGGCCGACGCGCTGTGGCCCTGCCGGGTGGATCCACCGCAGTTGGAGAATGCGCTGCTCAATCTGTGCATCAACGCCCGCGATGCGATGCCCGACGGCGGACACCTCACGATCGAAACCGTGAACCGCGCGCTGGAGGACCACGCGGCAGCGGCGGCGTTCGATCTCGATCCGGGGCAATACGTCTCGCTGTCGGTCACGGACACCGGCAGCGGCATGAGTCCCGAAGTGATCGCGCGCGCCTTCGACCCGTTCTTCACCACCAAGCCGATCGGCCAGGGCACCGGCCTGGGTCTGTCGATGATCTATGGCTTTGCCAGGCAGTCCGGCGGCCAGGTGCGGATCCACTCCGAACCCGGCAAAGGCTCGGTTTTCACCATTTACCTGCCCCGCCATCACGAGGCTCCGCAGGAGGTGCAGACGTCTCGACCCAAGCGCTTGCCGGAGGCCGCCGCCCGGCAACGCGAGACGATCCTGGTGGTCGAGGACGAACCGTCGATTCGAGAACTGGTCTGCGAGCGGCTGGTGGATTCGGGCTTTCACACCTTGCATGCCGCCGACGGCAGCGCCGGCCTGCGCATCCTCCAGTCGGAAGCAAGCATCGATCTGTTGATCACCGACGTCGGTCTTCCCGGTTCCCTGAATGGGCGGCAGATGGCCGATGTCGCCCGCACCGTCCGCCCCGGTTTGAAGGTCCTCTTCATGACGGGTTATGCCGAGCACTCCGTCGTGGGCGATGGTCACCTGGAACCGGGAATGCACCTGCTCACCAAGCCGTTCTCGCTGGACGTGCTGCGGCAGAAAATCCACGACATCCTGACGGTGTGAACAACCGGCGAGCCCTCGTCGGCCACCGTCACTGCACCACGCCAACCTCCAGGCTGCGTGCATCGCTGCGACCATGGTCGTCCACCACGCGCAGCTGATACGTGCCCGCCTGCACCGGCTGCCACGTCAACGCATGCGCGGGCGTGGCGCGGCCGATGTAGGCGTCGTTGACGAACCAGTACAGTGCACGCACGTCGGCGTCGCTGGTGGCGGCAAGCACCACGGCGTTGCCCTCGGGGCGATCCAGCCGCAACGCGTAGGACGCCCCGCGCAAGGGTGAGGTGATCGCCGGCGGATCACCCTGCGCCCGACCGGCGTTGGCGCAGGCGGGATTGTGCGGCGGCTTGCGGATCGGGATGCCGGCACGGGCGAACACTGCGGCCAGATCCGAGGGCCAGTACTGGAACACCTCGATGCGGGTCGACCCGCCGGCATACGGCGGGCATGCCGGCAGGCCGCTGGCGGTGTCGATCACCACCGGCCGATACACATTGCCCACCTTGATCGGCGATACGCCCGGGATGAACCAGGTCCAGCCCGTGGCCGGGCACCAGCGACTGGGCAGCATGCCGGTGGCCAGGCATACACGCACGCGCTTCGCGCCGTCGGGCAACGGCCGCGATGGCGGACGCAGCTGCGGGTGACCGGCCAGCAGTGCATCGTGGATGCGGAAGAACAGCGGCGCGGCGGCGTCGATGCCGACAAACGCGGGATTGGGCGTGCTGTCGAAATTGCCCACCCACACCACCAGCACGTACGGACCGAAGCCGCCTGCGGTCCAGGCATCGTGGAACGCCCACGAGGTGCCGGTCTTCCAGAACACCGGTGCGGCGGTGGGCCGGCTGCCGAAGGTGGTGCCTGGTCGCGGGTTCTGCTCCAGCATGTCGGTGACGATGAAGCTGGCCGCCTCGCTCAGCAGCCGTTTGCCCGGCACCGCTGGCACGTCCTGACGCAGGCGCAACGGTTTCAGCACACCGCGATTGGCCAGCAGCGCATACATGCGCGCCAGATCCTGCATGGTCACGTCGCCGCCGCCCAGCACCAGCGCCAGGCCGTAGTGCTGCTCGCTGGCCAGGTTCTGCACGCCGGCCTGGCGCAGGAAGCCGTACAGGCCCGGATCACGCAACTGCGCATCGATCCATACCGCGGGAATGTTGCGGCTGTGGATCAGCGCCTGGGTCGCCGTCACCGGGCCCAGAAAACGTCCATCGAAATTTTCCGGCGTGTACGGCCCGAACGAGCTGGGCACATCGCGCAACACCGTCTGCGGACCGAGCACCCCCTGATCCAGCCCCAATCCATAGATGAAGGGTTTCAGGGTGGAACCGGGCGAGCGCGATGCCAGCGTGCCGTTGACCTGGCCGTGGATGTCCTTGTTGAAATAGTCGACCGAACCCACCAGCGCCTTGACGCCCATGCTGCGGGTGTCCACCAGCATGGCACTGGCGTTGCGCACACCGACACCGGCCATATGCTGCACGTAATCGCGCACCTGCCGCTCCAGCAGTTGTTGCAGGCCGAGGTCGATGGTGCTGCGCACCTGCGACGGCAGCGGCTCGCCCTGCGCGTTCGCGCTGGCAATCAACTGATCTACCGCATGCGGCGCCTCGAACGGCAGCTGCGCGAGGGTGTGCAACGCCAGCGGCATGCGGAAGACCGCCCGCCACCTGGCGTCATCCGGATACTTGCGCAGCCAGCGCTGGAACAGCCGGTCGCGCGCGGCGGCGAGGCGAGGCGCCACCACGGTGGCGTCCGGGCCGTGGCGCGCATCGAGCCGGCGCGACGGGGCCTGCGGGATCACCGCCAGCGTCAGGGCTTCGGGCAGGCTCAACCCGGCGGCGGACTTCTCGAAATACACCACGCTGGCCGCGCCGACGCCCTGGATATTGCCGCCGTAAGGCGCGCTGTTGAGATACGCCGCCAGAATGTCCTTCTTCGAATAGAACAGCTCCAGCCGCAGCGCCAACGCCACCTGATGCAGCTTGCCCAGCGGCGTGCGCGTATCCAGCCGATGCAGCAGCCGCGCAAGTTGCATGGTGATGGTGGATCCGCCTTGCGGATGTCCGTGGCGCACATAGGTAATCCACGCCCCGCGCAGCAGCCCCCAGGGATTGAAACCCGGATGCCACCAGTACCACTGGTCCTCGTGCATCAGCGTGGCGTCGATCAGCGGCGGGGAAATCTCCGTCAGCGGCGTCCACAGCCGGTACTGGTCGTCGCTGGCAAGCGTCAGCCGCAGCAGGCGGCCGGCATCGTCATGGATGGCGGTCGATCGCGGCAACGCATCGCGCAGCGACGGATGCGGCCACAGCCGGCAGCCGATCAGCATCGCCGCAATCAACCCCAGCGCCGCCAGCACGTTCTGCCAGCGGCGCAACCAGCGCCCTGCTGCGGCGCGTGCGGCACTTGCCCACCCCGTGCGCACGCGCCTTCAGCTCACTTCGGCCGCACCACGGTCAGCACGCCGGCGGCGGGCGCTTCGGCCTGCACGCTGGGGCGGTACATGGCCGAGGCATAGGCCGGCGGAATCCGGAAGCTGCCCGCATTGGTGGCGCGGATGCGGTACACGAATTCGCGCACGTCCGACGACACCGAGCCGTAGATCACCACCCGATCCTCGCGCACGTCGGCGTGATCGGCGTGCCAGCTGGAGCTGTCCAGGCCCAGCGGCGACGTCCATTGCGCCTGCGCGCTGTCGTCGTCGTCATACTCGCCGTCTTCCGAGGTGTCGGTGGTGGCCGGCGGCGGCGTGCGCAGCACGGGATCGAAGCCGCCGGGCAGCAGATCCACCACGGCGATGTCGTCCAGCGCCTCGTCGCCGATGGCGCGAACCTTCACGTGGACGTCGATCTCCTGCCCCACCGTGACCTTGTCCAGCGGACGTCCCTTGTCGTCGGTGTAATCGCGCACGATTTCCAGGCCCTGCTTGATCGCCTTGGCGGGCGCCTGGCGGTCGTAGCCACTCTGGGTCAGCACGCCCCACGCGCTCTGCGCACTGTGATTGACGAAGCGCAGCCTGGCGGTCGCCGCATCCCACGTCTGCGCCTGCAGCAGGTGGCCCTGCGCCTTGCCGATGGACGTCGCCGCGCCGCCCGCGCCGACCGCCTCGATGGAAAGTTTGGCGAGGTTGCCCGGCTCCATGCCGGCGTAACTGTCCAGCGCCAGGATGGTCATCGCCGACGACAGCGTGTTGTAGTCGTT
>DATJCF010000213.1:0-4573 GCA_035514935.1 Rhodanobacter sp.
TTTTCGACGATGCGTTTGATGCCCAGTAATTGCGACGGGGAATCGTCGACGATCAGGATGCGTGCCATAAGGTGATTGTCCCTGCGAGTTGCGTTAATTCTATGCTGCTGATGCTGCAGTTCCAAGCGCGGTGCGCTCAGCGACCGAGCGTGTTATTTACCACGGTGCGTCCGAAAGCGCCGCCCGCGAGCATGCGTGAAAAGGTCGCTGGCAGTTGCGTCAGGGCGATTTCATCGGTGGCGATGCTCGCCAGATGACGAGGTTTCCAGTCGCTTGCCAGGTGCTGCCAGATGGCGTCGCGGATGTCTCGCGCGGTGCCCGCCGAGGCCACGCCGAGCAGGCTGACACCGCGGATGATGAACGGCATGACGGTGCTGTCGAACGCGATGCCGCCTGCGTTGCCACACAGCGCCACGTTGCCGTAGGGGTGGATCAGGGGCAGCAGGCCGCTCAGCATGCCGCCGCCCACTGTATCCAGTGCGCCACCGAAGCGCGCCGAGTCCATCGGCTTGTCGCTGAAGTCCAGTTGATGCCGGTCGATGCAAGCGTGTGCGCCCAGCGCGCGCAGCGCGTCGAAATGGTCGGGCTTGCCGCTGATCGCGTGCACTTCGTAGCCGGCGCGGCTGAAGATGTCGATGGCCAGCTGGCCCACGCCGCCGCTGGCGCCGCTGATCGCGATGGGCCCCAGCTGCGGTGTCTGCCGGTTGTCCTGCATCCGCAGCAGGGCCAGTGCCGCAGTGAAGCCGGCGGTGCCGATGACCATGCTTTCGCGCAGGCTGAGGCCGGCGGGCAGCGGGATCGTCCAGCGCGCATCGAGTCGCGCGTATTGGGCAAATCCGCCATCTCGCGTCTCGGACATGCCGCTGCCGGTGCACAGCACGGCGTCGCCTTCCTTTAATGCGGGATCGCTCGACGCAACCACATGGCCGGCCACATCGATGCCGCCGTTCAACGGGTAGCGGCGCAGGATGCGGCCCTTGCCCGTGCCGGCCAGCGCGTCCTTGTAGTTGACCGATGAGTACGCCGCCTTGACCAGCACTTCGCCCGGCGACAGCGCGTCGGTGTCCATCGTTTCGAGTCCAGCCCGGTGGCCGGCATCGTCATGGTGAATGCGGAAGGCCTGGAAGCGGGTCATGCGGATTTCCCTTCAGGCGTCGACGCTCTGGTTGTCGATCCACTTGGGCAGGTAGGTGCCTTCGTAGGTCTGCATCCAGTCGAACAGCGCCGTCATGTCATCGCCGAACCAGAGGTTGTCGCGCTGTTCGGGCCGCACGAAGCGTTCGCCGACCATGTGATCCATCATCGCGCGCAGGTCGCGGTAATAGCCGCGCACGTCGAAAAACGCGCAGGGATAGCGGTGCAGCCCCAACTGCGCCCAGGTCAGCATCTCGAACATCTCGTCCATCGTGCCGAAGCCGCCGGGCAGGGCGACGAAGGCGTCGGACAGTTCGTACATGCGGGTCTTGCGCTGGTGCATGGTGTCCACCACCACCAGTTCGCTGAGCCCGGGGTGCGCCACTTCCAGATCCATCAGCTGGCGCGGGATCACGCCAATTGCCTTGCCGCCACCGGCGAGCACGGCGTCAGCCACGGTGCCCATCAACCCGACCTTGCCGCCGCCGAAAACCAGCGCGATGCCGCGCGCGGCCATTTCGGTACCGAACGCGCGTGCCTGCTCGACGTATTCGGGATGCTTGCCGGAGCTGGAGCCGCAGTAGACGCAGAGGGCGGTGGGTTGGGGCATGTTTCTGGAACCTCAATCAGCTTGGATCCGGCTGAAACCCGGAACGGTTTTCTGAAAACGAGACGGCCCGCCCATGTCGCCACGAGCGGGCCGTGTCGACTCGCGCGAGAGCTCAGTTGCCCTTGTGGATGGCGCGCTTGTCGACCGACAAGGCGGCCTCGTGCACGGCTTCGGACAAGGTCGGGTGCGCGTGGACGATGCGCGCCAGGTCCTCGGACGAGCCCTTGAACTCCATCGCCACCACGCACTCGGCGATCAGCTCGGAGACGCCCGGGCCCACCATGTGCACGCCCAGGATGCGGTCGGTTTCGGCGTGGGCGAGCATCTTCACCTGGCCGATGGCCTCGTTCATCGCCACGGCGCGGCCGATGGCGGCGAACGGGAAGCTGCCGACCTTGTACGGCACGCCGGCGTCCTTCAGTTCCTTCTCGGTCTTGCCGGCCCAGGCCACTTCCGGCTCGGTGTAGATCACGAACGGGATGGTGTCGTAGTTGACGTGACCGGCCTTGCCGGCGATCCACTCGGCCACCGCAACGCCTTCCTCGGAACCCTTGTGGGCGAGCATCGGGCCGCGCACGGCATCACCGATGGCCCACACGCCGTCCACGCCGGTGTGGCAGTGCCCGTCGACCAGGATGCGGCCACGCTCGTCCAGCTTCACGCCGGTGTCGTCGGCCAGCAGGTTCTGCGTGTAGGCACGGCGGCCTACGGCAACCAGCAGCTTGTCGACCACCAGCTTCTGCTCGCCGTCCTTGTTGGTGTAGACCAGATGCACGCCGTCCTTCTTCACCTCGGCCTTGTTGAGCTTGGCGTCGAGCTTGATGTCCAGGCCCTGCTTGGCGAACTCCCTCGCGGCAACCTTGGCGATGTCGGCGTCGGCCACCGAAAGGAAATCGGGTAGCGCTTCGATGATGGTCACTTCCGAGCCCATGCGGCGCCACACGCTGCCGAGCTCCAGGCCGATCACACCGGCGCCGATCACGCCCAGGCGCTTGGGCACTTCGGTGAAGTCCAGCGCGCCGGCGTTGTCGACGATCGCCTTGCCGTCGAACTTCGCGAACGGCAGTTCGATCGGAATGGAGCCGGAGGCGAGGATTACGTTGGTGGCGCTGATCGTTTCTTTCTTGCCGTCGGCGCTGGTGATCTCGACGCTGTTGCCCTTCAGCAGCTTGCCGGTGCCGAAGAACGGCGTGACCTTGTTCGCCTTGAACAGCTGGCCGATGCCGCCGGTGAACTGCTTGACGATCTTGTCCTTGCGGCCGATGAACGTGCCCATGTCGACCTTGGCGTCGCCCACGCTGATGCCGTGCACCGGCAGGTTGTGCGCGATGTTCCAGAACTGGCGCGAGGAATCGAGCAGCGCCTTGGACGGGATGCAACCCACGTTGAGGCAGGTGCCGCCCAGCGCCGGCTTGCCGTCCTTGCCGGTGAAGGCGTCGATGCAGGCGGTCTTCAGCCCCAGCTGCGCGGCGCGAATCGCAGCCACATAGCCGGCTGGGCCGGCGCCGATGACGATGACATCGTAGGTTTCGCTCATTTCATTCACTCACGGGATTCGGGATTGGGGATTCGGGATTCGCAAGGGCAAAAGCGCGTGGCGCTGAGGCGAGTCCCGAATGTCGTGCGGACTCGGGCGGGCGGGGATTCGAAAAGGTGTGAGGTGCGCCCTTTTCCGAATCCCAAATCCCGACTCCCGAATCCCGGGCCTCGTCAGAGGCCCAGCAACATCCGCTGCGGATTCTCCAGCTGGTTCTTGATGTCGACCAGGAACAGCACCGCGTCCTTGCCGTCGATGATGCGGTGGTCGTAGCTGATGGCGATGTACATCATCGGCGCGGCGATGATCTGGCCGTTCTCGACGATGGCGCGTTCCTTGATCGTGTGCATGCCCAGGATGGCGCTCTGCGGCGGGTTCACGATCGGAGTGGACAGCAGCGAACCGAACGTGCCGCCGTTGGTGATGGTGAAGGTGCCGCCCTGCAGGTCGTCCAGGCTGAGCTTGTTGTCGCGCGCCTTCTTGGCGTATTCGGCAATGCCTTTCTCGATGTCGGCGAAACCCATGTCCTGCACGTCGCGCAGCACCGGCGTGACCAGGCCCTTGTCGGTGGACACGGCAATCGAGATGTCCTGGTAGCCGTGGTAGATCACGTCGTTGCCGTCGACCGAGGCGTTGACGTACGGGTAGCGCTTGAGTGCCTCGGCGGCGGCCTTGACGAAGAAGCTCATGAAGCCGAGCTTGATGCCGTTCTCCTTCTGGAACGCCTCGCCCAGCGATTTGCGCATCTTCACCACTTCGCTCAGGTTCACCTCGTTGAACGAGGTGAGCATGGCGATGGAATTCTTCGACTGCATCAGGCGCTCGGCGATGCGCAGGCGCATGCGGGTCATCGGCACGCGCTCTTCCGGCCGCGAACCCGGGGTCGGCTTCGCTGCCGGTGCGGCAGGAGCCGCGGCAGGGCGCGAGCCGGCGTTGACCACGTCTTCCTTGATGATGCGGCCATCGCGGCCGGTGCCGGCGATGGCGGAGGTGTCGACCTTGTTCTCGGTGGCGACGCGCTGCGCGGCGGGCGAAAGCTCGGCGGCGGCCTTCGACGCAGCGGGGGCGGGTGCCGCTGCGGCGGGTGCCGAAGCGGCGGCGGCCGGAGCAGCAGGTGCAGCCACGGCGCCTTCCTCGATGATCGCGATGACCTGCTCGCTGTTCACCGTGTCACCCACCTGGTGGCGGATTTCCTTCAGCACGCCATCGACCGGCGCGGGGACTTCCAGCACCACCTTGTCGGTTTCGAGGTCGACCAGGTTCTCGTCGCGTTTCACCGCGTCGCCGGCTTT
>DATJCF010000214.1:0-2844 GCA_035514935.1 Rhodanobacter sp.
CGAGAAGCCGGTGTGGGCCAATCTGAGCGCGGGCCTGGTCACCGGCGCGGCGGACGACGACCCCAGCGGCATCGCCACCTACTCGCAGGTAGGCGCCGCGTTCGGCTACGGCATGCTGTGGTGCATCGCGGTGACCATGCCGTTGATGATCGCGATCCAGGCGGTCAGCGCCGGCATCGGCCGCGTCACCGGCCACGGCCTGATGGACGGCATGCGGAAGTATTATCCGCACCGGTTGGTCTACGCGCTGACGGCCTCGCTGGTGGTCGCCAACGTGATCAATCTGGCGGCCGACATCGGCGCCATGGGTGCCGCACTGAAACTGCTGATTGGCGGGCCAGCGCTGATCTACGCCGCAGGCTTCGCCCTGTTGTCGCTGGTGCTGCAGGTGTTCATACCGTTCACTCGCTACGCGCCGTTCCTGAAACTGCTCACCCTCAGCCTGTTTGCCTACGTGGCCACCGTGATGGTGATCGACGTGCCGTGGCTGGCCGTGCTGAAGAGCCTGGTGTTGCCGCCCATCCGCTGGGATGCGCAATATGCGGTCGGCCTGGTCGCCCTGCTCGGCACCACCATCAGCCCTTACCTGTTTTGTTGGCAGGCGGCGCAGGAAGTAGAGGAAATGACATCCAGCAAGCGCCGCAAGCCCTTGCGCCGCGCGCCGAAGCAGGCACCGAGCGCCTTGCGCCGGATCGGCATCGACACCACGGTCGGCATGATCTTCTCCAACCTGATCGCCTTCTTCATCATCCTCACCGCCGCGGTCGTATTGCACGCACACGGCAAGGTCGACATCCAGACATCCGCCCAGGCGGCCGAGGCATTGCGGCCACTGGCGGGCGACCTGGCCTTCGCGCTTTTTGCCGCCGGGATCGTCGGCACCGGACTGCTCGCCGTACCCGTGCTGGCCGGGGCCACCGCCTATGCCGCCGCCGGCGCGTTCGGCCAGCGCAGCGGGCTGGAATACAAGCCGCAGAACGCCCGGTTCTTCTACACCGTGCTGATCGTCGCCAGCCTCGCCGGCATCGCGCTCAACCTGACGCCACTGGACCCGATCAAGGCCTTGTACTGGAGCGCCGTGATCAACGGCGTCACCGCCGTGCCGCTGATGGTGGTGATGATGCTGATGGGCTCGCGGCGCAAGGTCATGGGCAAATTCACCATGCCCTGGCCGCTGAAAATTTTCGGCTGGCTGGCCACTGGGGTAATGGCCGCGGCGGTCGTGGTGATGTTTGCCACCTGGTGAAGTCGCCGACGACAGCGAATTCTTCGCATCCGCCCGACAGACCGGGCGGTACACTCCGGCGCAACGCGTACCCATCCGCACCGCAACAGGAGCAAGCGCCATGTTGACCTTGATCGACGGACTTCCGGACCACGTCATCGGCATCCGCATCACCGACAAGCTGCGTGCGGAGGATTACGAGAAGCAGCTCATCCCACTGGTCAACGAGCGGCTGGAGAAACACGCCAAGCTCGATTTCCTGTGCTGCATCGACGGCGAATGGAAAGGCATGGAGGCCGGCGCGGTATGGCAGGACCTGCGGCTGGGCCTGGGCCGCATCGGGCACTGGGCACGCCTGGCGATCGTCACCGACATCGGGTGGGTGGAGAACGCGGTCAAGCTGTTCAGCGTGTTTTCGCCGGGCGAACTGCGCCACTTCGACAGCGACGATTACGACGAGGCCAGGGACTGGGTCTGCGAAAGCGGGCGCGCCCGCATCGGCATCGAGCTCGATGCGCAGGCGGGCATCCTGGTGCTGGAACCGGCTGCCGACAAGGCGCTGAGCGAAGATGATTTCGAGGCGGTCGGCAAGGCGATCGGCCACTACCTGGAAGACCACAAGCGGCTGCGCGGCATCATGATCCACAGCCGGCGTTTTCCCGGCTGGCGGAGCATGGGCGCGCTGTTTGCGCACCTGAAGTTCGTCAACAGCGTGCACGACAGGATCGACAGGCTGGCCATGGTCACCAGCAGCCCGCTGGGATCGATCGCCGACCATGTGCTCGACCCGTTGATGCTGGCCAAGGTCCGCAAGTTCGATTACGACGAGCGCGACCAGGCCATGGCCTGGCTGAAGGAGCAGTAGCGCGCTTCGTCACTCGTGCCCGGGCGCAGCCATCAGTGGAGCGGCAAAGGCTTGCCACGGGGACTTCCGCACATGATCCAGCGCGGTGAGCACGGGCGCATCCCGCCGGTAGATGTCGGGCCGGAAACCGATCCTGTCGCCATCGCGCAGGTCCACCGTCCAGTACGCCAGCAACACCGGCACCGGCTGGCGCAAGGTCACGGCCCGCGTCTTGCCGCTGTCGATGGCGGCGTCGATCGCCGCCCGATTCCATTGCACGGGGTCGTCCAGCAGCAACTCGGCCAGCTCGCGCGGACGCTCCACCCGGATGCAGCCGGAGCTGTTGGCGCGTTGCGGATGGGCGAACAGTTCCTGGTGCGGCGTGTCGTGCAGGTAGATCGCGTAGTCGTTGGGAAAGCGGATCACCAGCCGACCGAGCGAGTTGCCCGGCCCGGCGTCCTGGCGCAGCACGATGCCGCGCGGGTTGGCCCAGTTCACGCTGCCCGGCGACAGCACGCGGCCCTGGCTGTCCAGCACGCGGATGCGATTGGCGGCGAGGTAGCCGAGGTTCTTGCGGACCTTGGGCAGGATGTCGTTTTTCAGGATGGTGGGCGGCACCGTCCAGGTCGGGTTGAGCGTGAGGTAGGTGATCTGTGATTTGAACACCGGCGTGCTGCGGTAGGGCTTGCCCACCTGTACGCGCGCGCGCCAGATCGGCTTGGCATCCTTGTAATAGGTGACGCCGTAGCCGGCGATATCCACCATCACGAAGTTG
>DATJCF010000215.1:0-1821 GCA_035514935.1 Rhodanobacter sp.
CCCAGCGCCATGCCCTGCGCCAGCGACACGCCCAGCCGCACGCCGGTGAACGCGCCGGGGCCGCGGCCCACGGCGATCGCATCCAGCGCATGGCGATCGATGCCGGCCTCGGCCAGCAGGGCGTCGGCCATCGGCAACACCAGTTCGGTGTGGCGACGCGGCGCGATCTCGCTGCGGGCGATCAGCTCCTGGCCGTGGATCAACGCAACGGAACAGGCTTCGGTGGCGGTTTCTATCGCGAGCAGATTCATGATCCACCCATGATAGCGGCTGGCGCTTCGGCCGACGCAGGTGCCGCCGTCGGAATGCTCGCGTACCAGTCGATGCGGCGGGTCAGGTACATCGTCAGCGCCACCGTCGTCAGCAACACCAGCGCACCGATCAGCAGCGCATAGTGTTCGGCCACGATCAGCCCGTACAGCATCGCGTAGATCAATCCCAGCACGCCGCCCAGCAGTGCGCCGGCTCGCCGGGCGTGCAGCACCGCCATCGCATAGCCGCCCACCATCAGCACCACGGCGGACGCGGCCAACGCGTAGGCCGGGCCGAAACCGATCTGCTCGGACAGCGCCAGCAGCACTACGTAGAACGTGGCCAGCGCCGCGCCCACCAACAGGTACTGCACCGGATGCATGCGCAGGCGCTTGAGCACCTCGAACAGGAAGAACGCCACAAAGGTCATGGCGATGAACAGCAGGCCGTATTTCCCCGCGCGCACGTTGCGCTGGTACACGTCGACCGGCTGGTACAGCTGCACGCCGAAGGTCGACGCCCGCAGGGCGTCACTCACCCCGGCATCGCCGTCGCTCCAGTGCTGGCCGTAGCTGCGGTTGAGATCCAGCAGGTGCCAGTGCGCTTTGAAGCCGCTGGCGTCGATGGTGTGTTCCAGCGGCAGCGCCGCGCCGACGAAGCCGGGATCGCTCCACGGCGCACGCATGGTCACATCGGTGCTGCGCGCCAGCGGCAGCAGCTGCAGCGCTTCGGTGCCGGCCAGCTTCAGGCCGATCTGCACATTGATAGGCTGGTCACCCAGTGCGTCCAGATCGATCGGTACCACCACGTTCGACCAGATGCCGAGCCGGTCGGCTGACGACTCGAAACGAGCCGGCTCTCCGTTGATGCGCAGCTCGGTGACTTCCTGCAGTCCACGCAGGTCACCGATCGGCAATCGCAATTCGGCCTTGCCGCCTTGCCACGATGCATCGCTGGCGCGGCGATACTGGACGATGTCCTGTGCCCGGAACTGCGCCGCGAGTGTCACCGTGGCGACAAACACCGGCGCGCTGTAGATGCCATAGCTGCGCGTGGTCACCGCCATCGCCACGTCCTGCTTCAGCGTATCGGCCAGCACGCTTTCGCTGCCGGTCTGCCAGCGCGGTGTCGCCTGCCCTTCCGCCGTCATCTGGCGCAGCGTCGGCACCACCAGCACCGGCCCGCCGATGACCTGCTTGCCACCCCAGCCCCGCGCGATCTGGCCGATCGCATCGCTGCGCAATTGCTGGCGTTCGCTCACCAGTTCGCGCACCTGCAGCAGCGGTATCGTCATCAGCAACGCCAGCGCGCCGATGCCCAGTACCTTGGCGGTAACAGTCTGTGTCCACTTGCCCATGTCGCGGCACTCCCTTGATCGGAGCGCCGATCACAGCAGCGCCGGCGGCGCCGCAGCGGGCAGATGCGGGCGAGATGCGGGCGGACAGACGGCGATGGCCTGTCCGCGGTGGTGGGTCAAATCACGCGACGCACCTACGGGCGCTGCGTGGCGCCGACCAACCGATGCACAGGCGCGCTCGCGTACAGCTTCCACTCCAGCAGCCGCACGGC
>DATJCF010000216.1:0-14635 GCA_035514935.1 Rhodanobacter sp.
CCGGAATCGCATCGATGGATGATCTGGAAAGCCGCGCCAAGCAGGCGCTCGCCGATATCGGCAACGCCGCCACGCTCGACGCGCTCGACGCGCTGCGGGTGGGCCTGCTGGGCAAGAGTGGCATCGTCACTGCCGCGCTGAAATCGCTGGGCGCGCTGGCGCCGGACGAACGCAGGGCACGCGGCGCCGAGGTCAACACGGTCAAGCAGGGCCTGGCCGACGCGCTGGCCGCGCGCAAACAGCAACTGGAGCAGGTGGAGCTTGATCGCCGCCTGGCCTCCGAGAAGCTGGACATCAGCCTGCCCGGGCGCGACGGCGAGCGCGGCGGCATCCACCCGATCACCCGTGCGCTGGAGCGCATCGCCTCGATCTTCGCGCGGCTGGGCTACCAGCGCGCCGACGGCCCCGAGATCGAGGACGACTGGCACAACTTCGAGGCGTTGAATTTCCCGCCGCATCATCCGGCGCGCGCCATGCACGACACGTTCTATTTCGGCGACGGCCGCCTGCTGCGCACGCACACCTCGCCGGTGCAGATCCGCGCGATGGCCGGTCGCCAGCCGCCCATCCGCATCATCGCGCCCGGCAAGGTCTACCGCAGCGATTCGGACCAGACCCACTCGCCGATGTTCCACCAGATCGAGGGCCTGCTTGTCGATGAAACCTCGAGCATGGCCGATCTCAAGGGCACGCTGACGGAATTCCTGCGCGCGTTCTTCGAGCGCGATTTCGAGATGATGTTCAAGCCCACGTATTTCCCCTTCGTGGAGCCCGGTGCGGACGTGATCATCCGCTGGGAGCAGGAGGACGGATCGAGCCGCTGGCTGGAGGTGCTCGGCTGCGGCATGGTGCATCCCAATGTGCTGAAGAACGTGGGCATCGATCCGGAGCGCTACACCGGTTTTGCGTTCGGTATGGGCGTCGAACGCCTCGCCATGCTGCGTTATGGGGTGAAGGACTTGCGTGCGTTCTTCGAGAACGACCTGCGTTTCCTGAAACAGTTTGCTTAAACGGGAATAGGGGTGGGGAATAGGGAATCGTAAAAGCGTTGCCATGGCTTTTGCTCTTCCCATTCCCCGTTCCCGATTCCCCATTCGCGGATCCGAACAATGAATTTTTCCGAGAACTGGTTGCGTGAACTGGTCGAGATCAATGCCGATCGCGATACCCTGGTTCGCGCGCTGACGATGGCTGGCCTGGAAGTCGAGGACGTCACTCCCCTGGGCGAATGCCTTGAGCACGTCGTCGTGGCGCAGATCACCGCCGCGGAAAGGCACCCGCAGGCTGATCGCCTGCAGATTTGCCAGGTGGACGCTGGCCTGGGCCAGCCGTTGCAGATCGTGTGTGGCGCGCCGAATGCCCGCAACGGCATCAAGGTCCCGTTGGCGATGGTTGGCGCGAAACTGCCCAACGGCATGGCAATACAGACAGCGAAACTGCGTGGCGTCGAATCGAACGGCATGCTTTGCTCGGCCAAGGAGCTGGCGATCGATGCCGACGCGTCCGGCCTGCTGGAATTGCCGTCCGATGCGCCGGTGGGACAGCCGTTGGCCACTTATCTTGGCTTGCCCGATGCCAGCATCGAACTCAGCCTCACGCCCAATCGCGCCGATTGCCTCAGCCTGCATGGCCTGGCCTACGACGTGGCGGCGCTGTTCGGCAGCGCCGTGAAGCTCCCCGCTGCTGTCACGGTTCCCGCCAGCTCCGACGCACGCCGCGGGATTCGGCTGGAGGCAGGCAAGGATGCGCCGCGTTATCTGGGGCGCGTCGTGGAGGACATCGATCCTTCCGCACGCACGCCGCTCTGGATGGCCGAGCGTCTCAGGCGCGCCCATCTGCGGCCGATCAGTGCGGTGGTCGATATCACCAACTACGTGATGCTGGAACTGGGCCAGCCGATGCACGCGTTCGACAACGACGCGTTGCATGGCGACATCGTGGTGCGCCATTCGCGTTCGGGCGAGACGCTGAAGCTGCTTGATGGCAGTGATGCCCGTCTCGACGAGGGCTTTGTGCTCATCACCGATGAGCAGCAGGTGTTGGCCGTGGCTGGCGTCATGGGCGGCCACGAATCGCGCGCCACCGAAACCACTCGCAACGTCTTTCTGGAGTCGGCCCATTTCGCGCCGGCCGCGATCATGGGGCGCGCACGCAAGCTGGGCCTGCACACCGAGGCCTCGCATCGTTTCGAACGCGGCGTGGATCCCGAGTTGCCGTGTCGTGCCCTGGAGCGCGCCACCGAATTGCTTCTGGCGATCGCAGGCGGCAAGGCTGGCCCGATCCTGGTTGCGGAAAATATCGCCGACCTGCCGCGCTCCGCTCCGGTGGCGCTGCGCCGCGCACGGCTGAAACGCGTGCTCGGGGTGGATGTGGACGATAGCGAAGTGACGCGCATCTTCACCGCGTTGGGCATGCAGGTCACCATCCTTCCCGATGGCTGGCAGGTCGTCGCGCCGAGCAGCCGCTTCGACATCGAGCGGGAGGAAGACCTGATCGAGGAAGTGGCACGTATCTTCGGCTACGACAACATCCCCACGCTGCGCCCGAGCGGTGCGCTTGCGCTGGCGGTCGAGCCGGAAACGCGCATCGGCGAGCTGGCCTTGCGCGAGCAGCTGGCGGCGCGCGGTTATCACGAGGCGATCAATCTGTCGTTCTTGCCACTGGAACTGCTGACTCGCTGGGGTTTCACCGACGAGCTGGTTTCATTGGCCAACCCGCTTTCGGCCGACTTGGCGGTGATGCAGCCTTCGCTGTTGCCCGGCCTGATCGAAGCCTTGCGCCACAACCGCGCGCGCCAGCAGGAGCGGGTGCGGCTGTTCGAGGTGGCCCGCGTTTTCGCGGCGGGCGATCCGCCGCGGGAAACGCCCAGCCTCGCCATCGTCGCCTGCGGAAACGCTCGTACCGAGCAGTGGGGCGAGCCGTCGCGTGCGCTGGATTTCCACGACCTCAAAGGTGATCTCGATGCCTTGATCGCCTGGGGTGGCGAGCCGTCGCGCTGGTCGGTCGACGCCACCAGCCTGCCGACTTGGTTGCACCCGGGTCGCGGTGCGCGGGTCATGCGCGATGGCAAGACGGTGGGTTACCTGGGCGCCCTGCATCCGCAACTGGCCAAGGCGCTGGATCTTGGCGCCGACGTGCATGTGATGGAATTGGCATTGGAGCCGTTGCTGGCGCGTCGCCTGCCGTTGGCGCGGGCTGTACCGCGGTTTCCCACGGTGCGTCGCGACATCGCCCTGGATTTGCCTGAGGAAGTGCGTTGGTCGCAGGTCGAGGAAGCGGTCCGGCAAGCCCTGGGCGAGCGCCTGCAGGAACTGCGCCTGTTCGACCGCTACAGCGGAAAAGGTGTCGAGCAAGGCCGAAAAAGCCTCGCTATGGGCTTGATTTTACAGGACGCTTCACGCACGCTTACTGATGACGACGCGGACCGTTGCATACGAGAAGCGGTAGCTGCGTTGGAGCAAACATGCAAGGCAAAGTTGCGAGGATGAGATGGCGCTGACCAAGGCGGAAATGGCCGAGCGGCTTTTCCTCGATGTAGGCCTGAACAAACGTGAGGCCAAGGAATTCGTGGACGCCTATTTCGAGGTGGTCCGTGAAGCTCTGGAGAAAGGAGAGCAGGTGAAACTGTCGGGTTTCGGCAATTTCGATCTGCGGCTCAAGAACCAGCGACCGGGACGCAACCCGAAAACCGGTGAGGAGATTCCCATCTCCGCCCGCCGCGTGGTGACGTTCCGCCCGGGACAAAAGCTCAAGGTGAGAGTCGAGAGTTATGCTGGATCAGGGGAATAACACCGAGCTGCCCGCCATTCCGGCGAAGCGCTATTTCACCATCGGTGAAGTGGGCGAGCTTTGCGGGGTGAAGCCGCATGTACTGCGCTATTGGGAGCAGGAGTTTCCTGCGCTCAATCCGGTCAAGCGGCGTGGCAACCGACGCTATTACCAGCGTCATGACGTGTTGATGATCCGGCAGATCCGCTCGCTGCTGTATGAAGAGGGTTTCACCATCACCGGTGCCCGCGCCCGGCTGGAAGGCCCGCAGGCGCGCATGGAGGCCAGCATTTCGCACCAGATCGTGCGTCAGGTGCGGATGGAGCTGGAAGAAGTACTGACGCTGCTGCGTCGTTGAAATTACGGCTACCGGGAACACCCCTGTAGCTGCTAGAATCCCGGATCTGTCGGGGCGTAGCGCAGCCTGGTAGCGCACTACGCTGGGGGTGTAGTGGTCGCGAGTTCGAATCTCGCCGCCCCGACCAATCATTGAAAACGACAACGGCACCCGCGGGTGCCGTTGTCGTTTCTGCGCAGTGGACCGCCCAGAGGCAGCCACCAAGGTACGTACGTCGTCAGTACAGGATGCGGGTGCGCAACGTGCCCGGGATGGCGGCCAGTTTCGCCTTCAGCCCGTTCGCCTTCGCCTCATCGGCGGAAACGTCGATCACCACGTAGCCCACCTGGGCATCGGTCTGCAGAAACTGTGCGTTGATGTTGACGTTCTCGCCCGAGAACACATCGTTGATGCGCGACAGGATGCCCGGTACGTTCCGGTGGATGTGCAGCAGGCGGCGGCTTTGCGGATGTTCCGGCAGGCTCACTTCGGGGAAGTTCACGGCCGACAGCGTGGAGCCGTTGTCGCTGTAGCGGATCAGCTTGCTGGATACCTCGACGCCGATGTTGTCCTGCGCCTCCAGCGTGCTGCCGCCGATGTGCGGGGTGAGGATGACGTTGTCCAGGCCGATCAGCGGCGACACGAACGCCTCGCCGTTGCCCTTGGGCTCCACCGGGAACACGTCGACGGCGGCACCTGCCAGATGGCCGCTCTTCAGCGACTCGGCCAGCGCCTCGATGTCGACCACGCTGCCGCGCGACGCATTGATCAGCATGGAGCCCTTGCGCATCTTTTCCAGCTGCTCGCGGCCGAACATCATTTTGGTGGCAGGCGTTTCCGGCACGTGCAGCGTGACCACGTCGGAGCGCTCCAGCAGCTCGTCCAGGCTCGCCACGGCATGGGCATTGCCCATCGCCAGCTTCGCTTCGATGTCATAGAACAGCACGCGCATGCCGAGGCCTTCGGCCAGCACGCCGGTCTGCGTGCCGATGTGGCCGTAGCCGATGATGCCCAGCACCTTGTCGCGCGCTTCGTAGCTGCCCACCGCAGACTTGTCCCAGCCACCGACGTGGCATTGGGCGCTCTTGTGCGGGATGCCGCGCAACAACATGATGGCTTCGGCCACCACCAGTTCAGCGACGCTGCGGGTGTTGGAATAAGGCGCGTTGAAAACCGGGATGCCCAGCTTGCTCGCCTCGATCAGATCAACCTGGTTGGTGCCGATGCAGAAGCAGCCCACCGCCATCAGCCGCTTGGCGTGCGAAAGCACGTCGGCGGTCAGCTGGGTGCGTGAACGCAGGCCGATGATGTGCGCATCGGCGATGCGCTCCTTCAGTTCGGCTTCGGGCAGGGATTTCGCATGCAGCTCGATCTGGCTGTAGCCTGCACGGCGGAAATTTTCGACCGCGGTGGCGCTGAGACCTTCCAGCAACAGCACCTTGATATCTTCTTTCGGGAACGAGGTTTGCATGAGAGCCCTTGGGGTAAATGGACGTCTATACTATGCCACGAATTTGTCCTTTTGTCGCAGCGCAGCACTGGACAGCCACAACCCGGGCTGCCACGCTTCCGCTGACCACCTGGAATCTTGATGACCGATCTTCGCCTCGCCGGGCTCGCCGCCCGCCTGCCCGGACTGCGCCTGCTGTCGACGCCGGCAGAACTCGAATACTACGGACGTGACTGGACCCGCCGCTGGACGCCGGCGCCGCTGGCCATCGCGTTGCCCGCCAACATCGACGAAGTACAGGCGATCGTGCGCTGGGCCAACGAGGAGCGCGTGGCGATCGTGCCGTCGGGTGGACGCACGGGACTTTCCGGCGGCGCAGTGGCCGCCAACGGTGAGCTGGTGCTGAGCCTGGAGCGCATGAATCAGGTGCTGGATTTCAACGCCGTGGACCGCACGCTCACCGTGCAGCCGGGCGTGATCCTGCAGAAGGTGCATGAGGCCGCGCAGGAACATGATCTGATCTACCCGGTGGATTTCGCCGCGCGCGGCTCGTGCTCCATCGGCGGCAACATTTCCACCAATGCCGGTGGCATCCGTGTGATCCGCTACGGCAATACGCGCGAGTGGATCGCCGGCCTCAAGGTCGTCGCGGGCAATGGCGAATTGCTTGACCTCAATCGCGGCCTGATCAAGAACTCCAGCGGCTACGATTTTCGCCAGTTGCTGGTCGGTTCCGAAGGCACGCTGGGCATCGTGGTGGAAGCCACCCTGAAACTTGCCGAGCCGCCGCCGCCGTCGCAGGTGATGCTGCTGGCGTTGCCGGACATGGATGCCTTGATGCAGGTGTTTGCGCTGTTCCGCCAGCGTCTGAGTCTGCAGGCATTCGAATTCTTCACCGATATCGCGTTGAAGCACGTGCTGGCCCACGGCGCGCAGCGGGCCATCGATGGTGACTACCCGTATTACGTCGTTACCGAGTTTGATGCGGCTGACGAACTGGCGCAGGAAACGGCGCTGGCAGCATTCGAACACGCCATGGAGCAGGGTTGGGTCAGCGACGGCGCGATCGCGCAAAGCGAAAGCCAGGCGGCCGCCTTGTGGCGCCTGCGCGAGGGCATCACCGAGAGCCTGGCCGCGCACAAGCCGTACAAGAACGACGTATCGGTACGCATCAGCGCCGTGCCGGCTTTCCTGCACGAAATGCAGGATCTGCTGGGGCGCGAGTATCCGGACATCGAGGTGGTGTGGTTTGGCCACATCGGCGACGGCAACCTGCACATCAACGTGTTGCGTCCCGAGGATCTGGCCGAGGACGCGTTCATCGCGCAGTGCGAGCACGTCACCAAGCTGCTGGCCGAAACGCTGCACCGCCACGGCGGCAGCATCTCGGCCGAGCACGGCATCGGCCTGGTCAAGCGTGCTTACCTGGAAAGCACCCGCAGTGCGGCGGAAATCGCCTTGATGCGCGGGGTGCGGCAGGTGTTCGACCCCAACGGCATCCTCAATCCCGGCAAGGTGATGACCGCCGACTGAGCGCCACTGCATACGGCGCGCTGATTCCCGGGATGGTAGCCTGCGGGGCTTCATCGCCTCAGGAGTTGCCATGTCTCCGGAACGCCGTTCGCTGTACCCCGAGATCGAGCCGTTCGATCGCGGGATGCTCAAGGTGTCCGACCTGCACACGCTGTACTACGAGCAGTGCGGCAACCCGCACGGGAAGCCGGTGGTGTTTCTGCATGGCGGCCCCGGGGGTGGCACCAATCCCAAGTGCCGGCGTTTCTTCGACCCGGCGATCTACCGCATCGTGCTGTTCGACCAGCGCGGCTGCGGCAAGTCCACCCCGCACGCGGAGCTGAGCGGCAATACCACGTGGGATCTGGTGGCCGATATCGAACGCGTGCGCGAGCACCTGGGTATCGACCGCTGGCAGGTGTTTGGCGGTTCGTGGGGTTCCACCCTGGCGCTGGCCTACGCGCAAACGCATCCGGAGAAAGTCACCGAGCTGGTCTTGCGCGGCATCTTCATGCTGCGCCGGCAGGAGCTGGAATGGTTCTACCAGCACGGCTGCAACGCACTGTATCCGGATGCGTGGGAAACCTACCTCGGCGCCATTCCCGAAGCGGAACGCGGCGACCTGATGAGCGCCTACCATCGCCGCCTCACCAGCGCCGATGCCGCCACGCGCGTCGCCGCGGCGCGCGCCTGGTCGGTATGGGAGGGCGCCACCAGTTTCCTGTGGCAGGACGCCACGCATATCCAGTCCAGCGCCGAGGATGAATTCGCGCTGGCGTTTGCGCGTATCGAATGCCATTACTTCGTGCACGGCGGCTTCTTCGAACACGACGACCAGTTGCTGCGCAACGTGGATCGCATCCGCCACATCCCCGCCGTGATCGTGCAAGGGCGGTACGACGTGGTCTGCCCGCTGCGCAGCGCGTGGGATCTGCATCGCGCGTGGCCGGAAGCGGATCTGCGCATCGTGCAGGATGCGGGTCATTCCGCGTTCGAGCCGGGCAATCTGCATGAGCTGATCGAAGCCACCGATCGCTTTCGTAATGTGTAGGAGCGCGCCCTGTGCGCGATGCTCTTTGCGGGATTCGGAAGCAAAGGCATCGCGCACAGGGTGCGCTCCTGCACGTCAATCGTTCGGCGGCAGCTGCTTGGTACCGAAGATCTTGTCACCCGCATCGCCGAGGCCGGGCAGGATGTAACCATGCTCGTTGAGCCGCTGGTCGATAGAGGCGGTGTAGATCTCGATGTCGGGATGCGCCGCCTCGATGCGCGCGAGGCCTTCGGGTGCGGCGACCAGGAACAAGCCCTTGATGCGCGTGCAGCCGGCGGCTTTCAGCATGTCGACGGTGGCGATCAGGGTGCCCGCGGTGGCCAGCATGGGGTCGACGATCAGCGCGATGCGCTGATCCATGCGGCCGCTGAGTTTTTCGTAGTAGGCCACCGGTTGAAGCGTGGCTTCATCGCGCTGCACGCCGACCACGCTGACCTTGGCCGAGGGGATCATGTCGAGCACGCCGGGCAGCATGCCCAAGCCTGCGCGCAGGATCGGCACGATGGTGATCTTCTTGCCCTTGATGCGGTGCACCTGCAGCGGCCCGGCCCAGCCTTCGATGGTTTCCTCGGCGGTTTCCAGGTCCTTGGTGGCTTCGTAAGTGAGCAGCGCGGCCACTTCGGTGGCCAGCTCACGGAAATCCTTGGTGCTGACGCCTGCGCGGCGCATCAGGCCCAGCTTGTGCTGGATCAGCGGATGCCGGACTTCAATGATCTTCATGTGCGGGTGCCGTTTTGCGCGGCATTCGAGCTTAGCGAAGCGGCCCCGCGCATGCACCTGCGCGGGGCCGCTGTTGCTTCATTCAGGGCGTGGCTGGCGCGGCCTTCTTCTTGAGACAGGAGCTCATGAAGGCCTTGCGTTCGTCGCCCTTCTTGCCGGTCGCGCGTTTGTTGCAATCGGCCATGCGCTGCTGTTGCGCGGTACGGTGCTTGACCGGCGGCGCCTCGGTTTTCGGGGCTGCGGCGAGGGTGCTGCCGGCGAACGCCAATGCCGCGCTGGCGGCCAGTACACGCAATGAGATCGACATCCTTGAATCCTCCTTGTGACCGGCGGACGCCGGCCACTGCGAGTCTGATTCGAAGGAGGTGCCAAGGTCGTGGGAAAAGCCTGATGGCGACGCCATGTTCCACCGCGTCGCCTTGTCACCCGCCGCCGCGTTGTCGACTCAGGCGGCCTGGTCTCCCGCGATACGCGGCCCTTCCAGCAGAGCCTTGCGCACGCTTGCCACCACCAGATCGATTTCGGCGCTGGTAACCTTGAAATGCGGCGTGAAACGCAGCGAATTGACGCCGCCATGGATCACGCCCACGCCGTGTTCGCGCAGGTATTCCTCGATCGAACCGGCGCCGTAGCACTTGTATTGCGGCGCCAGTTCGCAGGAAAACAGCAGGCCGGTGCCTTGCACCTTGGTGATCAGGCCGCCCAGCTCGTCCTTCAGCGCGTTGAGCTTGTCCACGAACTCGCGGCCGCGTGCGCGGATGTTTTCGCGCACGTCATCGGTCAGCTGGTCGAGCGTGGCCAACGCCACGTCGAGCGCGCGCGGGTTGGCGGTCATGGTGTTGCCATAGGTGCCCTTGCGGTAGAGCGCCGCGGTGCGTTCGGTCACCGCCAGCACCGACAGCGGGTATTGCCCCGCGTTGAGCGCCTTGGAGAAGGTTTCCATGTCCGGCGGCGGCAGCTCCTCGAAGCCGGGATAGGCGGTGATCGACAGCACGCCATGGGCGCGCAGGCCGGCCTGGATGGAGTCGATCAGCAACAGGCTGCCGTGCGCCTCGGTCAATGCGCGCGCCGCCTTGTAGAACGCGGGCGTGACTGCGCGGCCGGGGTCGCCTTCACCCATCACCGGTTCGAGGAACATCGCCTCGATGAACCAGCCGTGCTGCTCCGCTTCGGCGAATACGTTTTCCAGTTGCCCGACGTCGTACGGTGCGACGGTGAGCACGCTGTCCTCGTGGCGGTAGCTGGCGAGGTTCTGCTGGTAGGCCTTGCGGCTGGAATCGGAATACAGCGCCGGTCGGTCGGTGCGGCCGTGGAACGCGCCTTTCACCGCCACCCGCTTGATCGTGCGCCCGGCATGGCGCGCGCCGGCGTCGGTCATCAGCTTGGCGTTGACGTCCGCAATGCGACAGGCCAGCGTCACCGACTCGGAGCCTGAATTGAGGCACATGTAACGCGCGTACGGATTGCCGCCGCGGCGACGGCCCAGCTCGTCATCCATGGCTTGCGTGAAGCGCCATTGCGACACGCTGGGCGACATCACGTTGGCCATCACCTGCGGGCGCGCCAGCGCCGCCAGGATCGCGGGGTGGTTGTGGCCGAAACCCAGCATGCCGTAGCCGCCGTTGTCGTGCAGCACGGCGCCTTTCAGGGTCACCACCCATGGCCCGCGCGCGGCGGCGGGAAGGTACGGGTTGATGGCGTCGTCCGGGTAGAAGTTGACGAGTCTGGCCTGCGCCCGGGTCAGCTGATCGCCCTCGTCCAGCTTCAGGAAATCCGCCATGTCGGTGCGCAGTTCGCGATGGCGCGCCACCGCCTCGGCGACGGCCTCGACCAGCGCAGGATCGTTCGCCGCCATGCGCTCGATGCTGGCGTCATCCAGGCCGGTGGTCCGCGGCTTGCCGCCGAATTCGCGCAGTTCGCGCAACTGATCGATCACGCCCATCTGACTACTCCATCGGTCCGCTGGCCGACGGTTGCCCGGAGTGGCCAGTGGGTGAATACGTATCGGGAAGAGATACGCGGTAGCCGGCATTTCCGAGCTTGTTTTTCTGCGTCAGCAGCCAGGTTTCGCGGGGAAAAACCGACATCGTTCCAGGCAGGATAACGTGCGCCGCAGGCGCCCGGTACCCCTGCATGACGTCTGTCACGGGTGATGGCTGACGCCGTCAACTACCCGAAAATTCTTGTGCCGTGCACGATAAATCACCCTCACGGAGATCGTTATGGACCTTGCCTCACGCCCCGTTGCACGCCTTGCGGGCGCCACCCGGCGCTACGGACAGCAGACCGCGCTGGATGCCGTGGATCTCGTGGTGCAGCGCGGCGAATTGCTGGCCTTGCTCGGCCCCAACGGGGCGGGGAAAACCACCGCCATCGGCCTGCTGCTGGGGCTGGCTCGGGCCGATGCAGGCACCGCCGAGCTGTTCGGGATGGATCCGCAGCGGATCGAGGCACGACGGCGCATCGGCGTGATGCTGCAGAGCGCCGAGCTGCCGCCGACCTTGCGCGTGGGTGAACTGCTGCGGCTGACGGCCAGCTATTACCCCGCGCCGCGCAGCCTGGAGGAAGCCGCCGCCATGGCCGGCATTGGCCACCTGCTGAAGCGCCCCTACGCGAAGCTCTCCGGCGGCCAGCAGCGATGCGTGCAATTCGCGCTGGCGGTGTGCGGCCGGCCCGAGCTGCTGTTTCTGGATGAGCCCACGGTGGGCATGGATATCGAGGCGCGCCAGAAGCTGTGGGCGGCGATCCGCCAGCTGATCGCCGAAGGTTGCTCCGTGCTGTTGACCACGCATTACCTGGAAGAGGCCGAGGCGCTGGCCGATCGCGTTTGCGTGATGATGCACGGGCGGATGACCCACGAAGGCACAGTCGATGCCTTGCGGGCGCGGGTGGCGTTGCGGCGCATTCGCTGTGCGAGCACGCTGCCGATCGATACCTTGCGCGCCTGGCCGGAGATCACCGACGTGCAGCAGGAAAACGAGCGCCTGCACATCACGGCCGCCGACGCCGAGGCGGTTGTGCGCCGCCTGCTTGCGGCCGACCCGCAATTGCGCGAGCTGGAGGTGCAGCGTGCCGGCCTGGCCGAAGCGTTCACCGAACTCACCCGGGATGCCGCCGAAACAGCCGGCACCGATCAACGCGAGGCCGCCTGAATGGAAGTCGCCCTGTCCGCCCCTGTCATGCCGCGTCGCCGTGTCATCGGCGCGTATCTCGAAGAAGCGCGCAGCGAGTGCCTGCGCTACATGCGGGCACCCGGTTTCATGCTGCCGATCATGCTGTTCCCGGCGATGTTCTACCTGCTGTTCGGCGTGCTGATGGCGAAAGCGAACGGCGCCGAGGCGGCGCGCTACCTGCTGGCCAGCTATGGCGTGTTCGGCGTGATGAGTCCGGGCCTGTTCGGTTTTGGCGTGTCGCTGGCGCTGGAGCGCGACGGCGGCCTGCTCACCTTCAAGCGCGCGTTGCCGATGCCGCCGGGCGCGTATCTGCTGGGCAAGATGCTGATGGCGATGGCCGCAGCAGCGGTCGTCATCCTGCTGTTGCTGGCGATGGCGCTATCGCTGGGGCATGTGACGCTGAGCCCGACCCAAACCGCGGCGCTGCTGTTCACCGGCGTGCTGGGTGTGCTGCCGTTCTGCGCGCTGGGCATGTTCGTGGGCACGCTGATCAAGGGGCAGGGCGCGCCGGGCATGCTGCAACTGATCTATCTGCCGATGTCGTTCATGTCCGGCCTGTGGTTTCCGCTGCCGATGCTGCCGAAGTTTTTGCAGCAGATCGCGCCGGTGTGGCCTGCCTATCACCTGGACAGGCTGGCGCTGGCGTCGGTGGGGATGAACGACGAGCCGCTGGCGGGCCATCTGATGGTGCTGCTGGGTGTCACCGCAGGCTTCACGCTGCTGGCGGCGCGGCGCCTGCGCCGGCACGGTTGAAGTAGCATGACGAGGCTCGAATGCTCGGCGAGGGAAGCGGCATGAATCGACGCATTGCGGCATTTTTTCTGCCGGCACCGGACTCGCTGGCAGCGGCTGCCTTTCGGCAGGGCAAATCGCCGTGGGTGCATGCCGTACACCTGCTCTGGTCGTTCTGGTTGTTTGTCACGCCGCTGTGGAGCAGCGAGGGTTGGAACACGCGCTGGCTGGTCTGCACCCTGGTCAGCTACCCGGTGTTTCTCCTGCTGTATTACAAGAGCGTGGTGGCACCCCGGCTGACGGCGCGCGGCCATGCGCTGGCGATGGTGCTGCTGAGCATGGTGCTGGTGCCGTGGTATCCCAGTGGCCTGACCTATTTCGTCTATGGCTGCGTGATGCTGCGCGTGTGCCGCATGCGGTTCTATTCGTACCTGGCGTGGTTGACCGTACTCAACGCGACCCTGCTGCTGGAAACGTGGCTGCTGCAGTATCCATGGCAGGCCATATTCACCATCCCGGTGACTTCATTCATCGTCGGCATCGTGATCAACGCGGAACGCGCCAACGAGGAGAAGGATGCCCAGTTGCAGCTCTCCCACGACGAGGTGCGCCGGCTGGCCGCCACCGCCGAGCGCGAGCGCATCGGCCGGGATCTGCACGATCTGCTGGGCCACACGCTGTCGCTGATCACCTTGAAGCTGGAACTGTCGCGCAAGCTGTTCGACCGCGATAGCGCAGCGGCCCGGCGCGAGATCGAGGACGCCGAGAAAGTCGCGCGTCACGCCCTGGCCGAAGTGCGCAGCGCGGTGACTGGTATCCGCACCGCCGATCTCGCCGCCGAGCTGGCATCGGCGCGGTTGCTGCTGGCGTCCTCCATGGTGCATCTGGATTATGGTTCGCCGCCGGCATTGCCCGGCGAAATCGAGCGCGGCCTGTCGCTGGTGCTGCGCGAGGCGGCCACCAATATCGCGCGTCACGCCGCGGCCAGTCGCGCGCGCATCGAGTGGGTGCACGAACACGCCCGCATGTGCATGCAGGTCAGCGACAACGGGCGTGGCGGCATCGACAGCGACGGCAATGGCTTGAGTGGCATGCGCGAACGGGTGCGGGCGCTGGGCGGCACGTTGACGATCGACTCGCCGCGAGGCCGGGGCACGTGCCTGAAGGTGGTCGTGCCGGTGCCCACACTGCGCCTGGTGGAGACATCGTCCGCGTTTACCGACGCGACGCCACGCGACCACACCGCCACCGCTTCGGAGCAACCGGCCGCATGAGAACTCCCCGCTTGTCGAACAAGCACATCCTTATCGACCCAGGCCTCGCCGCTCGCCGCGGAGTCGCGGCATGATCCGCATCCTGCTGGCCGAGGATCAGGCCATGGTGCGCGGCGCGCTGTCGGCCCTGCTCGGGCTGGAATCGGACATCGAGGTGCTCGGCTCGGCGGCCGATGGCGAAACCGCCTGGCGCGAGCTGCAGCGATTGCGCCCCGACCTGCTGGTCACCGACATCGAGATGCCCGGACTGACCGGGCTGGAGCTGGCGCAGCGCATCCAGCGCCAGGAGCTGCCGATCAAGGTGGTCATCGTCACCACCTTCGCGCGCCCCGGCTTCCTGCGCCGCGCGCTGGATGCGGGTGTGTCAGGCTATTTGCTGAAGGACGCACCGGCGGAAAACCTGGCCGAGGCGTTGCGCACCGTGCACCGTGGCGGTCGCGCGATCGATCCGCAACTGGCGCTGGAAGCTTGGTCGGAGGCCGACCCGTTGAACGACCGCGAACGCCAGGTGTTGCGCCTGGCCGGCGAAGGCCAGGCGGCGGGCGACATCGCCACGCAGCTGAATTTGTCGCACGGCACCGTGCGCAATTACCTGTCCGAGGCGATCGGCAAGCTGGG
>DATJCF010000217.1:0-2075 GCA_035514935.1 Rhodanobacter sp.
GGCCTGCTCGCGGTACAGCGCGTTGATGACTTCGCAGTCGGAGCCGGTGGTGAAGTCGTAGCTGCTGGCGGCGCGCAATTCGCGGTGGTTGTAGATCTCGCCGTTGACCGCCAGCGCCAACTCGCCGTCGCGCGAACGCAGCGGCTGGGCGCCACTGGTCGGGTCGACGATGGCCAGCCGTTCGTGCACCAGGATCGCGCCTTCATCGACGAACACGCCGCTCCAGTCCGGACCGCGGTGGCGCTGGCGCTGCGACAGTTCCAGTGCCTGGCGGCGCAACGCGCCCAGGTCGTCGCCCGGCTGCAGATCAAACATCCCGAAAATCGAACACATGCCACTACCCCTTCTCGTCAATGTGATTGATGGTGTCGCCGGTTGCCCGGCAATGATTCTGTTGCGCCCAAAAACGAAAAGGCCCGCACTGGGCGGGCCTCTTTCGCGTATGGGGTGAAACTTCAGCTACGCGCCGGCCCGCCAATGGTTGGCGTTATTATTCGCGCGATTATTGTTGCGACCGACCAGCACACCAGGACGCGCCAAAGCGGCGGCGTCGATGAAAAACCTGGCGGGCTGAAAATGCATGCTGGTCAATAGAACAGATTGGACGTCCATACGCAAGTGCCGCGTTGCAACATCAAGGCAGCAATTCGGCGATCCAGCGTTTGGCCGTCTCCAGGTCAGCCAGCGAAAACAGGCGGAACTCGCCGGGCATCATGAAACCCATGGCGTTGGCCGTGGCGCGCAGCCAGGTCACATCGGTCACCAGGGCCACCCGCTCCCAGCCGCTGAAATGGCGCGCGCCCATCTTCACATCGTCCCACATGGCGCCGGGATCGAACCCGGTGAAGTCCTCGTCGATCACGTACAGCAAGCGCAATTTGCGGTTGAGCGCGAACGCGGCCTCCACGTCGGGTACGACCACGCGCTCATAGTCGTCGGCGGTGACCCGGCCGTGGGCGCGGAAACCCAGCGTGCCGGCGGGCAATCCTTCCATCTGCTTGATCATGGCGTTCTCCGGGAATGGGACGCCGCAAGCGTGAAACACCGCCTGTGAAGAGCGGGCAATGGCTGGCGTGGAGATTCAGGCCGGCTCGATATGCCGCAACAGCAATCGCGGCGATTCCCGACCTTGCCAGTCGTTGATGGTCAGCTCGTAGGCGGCGCGCAGCGAGGTCGGCGGCGGATGGCCCTGGTAGGCGTTGAACATCACCGCGTCGTGTTGGGCGCCGTCGCGCGGGTCGCGCAATTGCAGGCGCAGGTGGCGCTCGCCCATCACCTTCCAGCTGATGCAGTCGAATACGTCGTCGAACAACGGCTCGGGGAAAGCCTGGCCCCAGGGGCCGGCGTGGCGCAGTTGCCGCGCCAGCGCCAGCGACGCCGCACCGGGTGGCAAGCCACCGTCGGTGAGAAGTACGGCCTGCAGGCGCTCCGCGTCGATCAGCTCCTGCGCGACCGCGTCGAAGGCCGCCGCGAAGCGCGGGTAGTCGCGGGTTTTCAGGCTCAACCCAGCGGCCATCGCGTGACCGCCGAAGCGCTCGATCAGGCCGGGGTGGCGCGCGTCGATCACGGCCAGCGCGTCGCGGATATGGAAACCGGCGATCGAGCGGGCCGAGCCGCGCAGGTCGTCAGTGTTGTCCTCGCTGGCAGGCGCGAATGCGATCACCGGGCGATGCAGGCGGTCCTTCAACTTGGACGCCACCAGTCCCACCACGCCGGCATGCCAGGACGGCTCGTACAAGGCCACGCCGATCGCATCGATATGCGCGAGGCCGGCGGCCATCAGTTCCGCCTCGGCCACCATCGATGCCTGCAGGTCGCGCCGTTCCTGGTTGATCGCGCTGAGTTCTTCGGCATGGCGGCGCGCCTGCCCCACATCATCGGTGAGCAGGCATTCGACGCCCAACCGCATGTCTTCCAGCCGCCCTGCCGCATTCAGGCGCGGGCCGACGGCAAAGCCCAGATCGCTGGCGCACAGTGTCGCCAGGCTGCGCTTGCCCGACTCGACCAGGGCCGTGATGCCGGCGCAAGCCTGGCCGCTGCGGATGCGCTGCAAGCCGGCAGCCACCAGCACGCGG
>DATJCF010000218.1:0-8744 GCA_035514935.1 Rhodanobacter sp.
TGCTCGAACATGCGGTGCTCGCCGGCGCGCTTGAGTCGCGGGCGGTGCTGGCGCAGAACGTGCGCCAATGCCTCGACTACGTCAGCCGCGATGAGGTGGATGCGGGTTTCGTCTATGCCACCGATGCGGTGATCGCACGCGAGCGGGTACGGGTCGCCTTGCGGCTGGATTCTCCCACGCCGATCACCTATCCCATGGCGATCGTGGCGCAGGCGGCGCATGCGCCCGAGGCGCGATCGTTCCAGCACTTCGTACTTTCCGCTGACGGGCGAGCCCTGTTGGCGAAGTACGGTTTCCTGAAACCGCACTGATGGCGCTGGATATCTGGCAGCCGTTGTTGTTGTCGCTGAAGGTAGCGCTGTGGGCCACCGGCCTGAACCTGTTGCTGGGTGTGGCCACCGCCTTCGTCCTGTCGCGCTGGCGATCGCGGCTGAGCCCTCTCCTGGATGCGATGTTCACCCTGCCGCTGGTGTTGCCGCCGACGGTGCTGGGCTATTACCTGCTGGTGCTGCTGGGCCGGCGCGGGGCGTTCGGCGCGTGGCTGGAGCATTGGGGGATCAATCCCGTGTTCACCTGGCAGGGCGCGGTGATCGCTTCCACCCTGGCCGCGTTTCCGCTGGTGCACAAGGCCGCCAGGGCGGCGTTCGAGAGTGTCGATCCGCAACTGGAAAGTGCGGCGCGGGTGTTGGGTTTGTCGCGGCTGGCGGTGTTCTTCCGGGTTTCGCTGCCGCTGGCGTCGCGCGGCATCGTGGCCGGTGCCCTGCTGGCCTTTGCGCGGGCACTGGGCGAGTTCGGCGCTACCTTGATGATCGCCGGCAACCTGCCCGGGCGCACGCAGACGTTGTCGGTGGCGATCTATTCGGCGATCGAAGCCGGTGACGAAGCCGGCGCCACCACCCTGGTGGTGGTCGCTTCGCTCACCTGCATCGTGGTGCTGTTGCTGGCCGGTCGGCTCACCCGGGGGCATGCCCCGCAGCGGGTGGCTTGAGCATGGTGATCGACGTCGACATTCGCCGCACGCTGACCGGCCCGCATCGGCCGTTTTCGCTGGACGTGCGGTTTCGCTCGGAGCACGCGCGCATCGTTTTGTACGGGCCCTCCGGCTCGGGTAAGAGCCTCACGCTGCGCGCCATCGCCGGGCTGGTCACGCCCGATCAAGGCCGCATCGTGGTGCATGGCCAAACCTGGTTCGACACCGACCAACGCATCTGCCTGCCCGCCCCGGCGCGCCGGGTGGGCTATCTGTTTCAGGACTACGCGCTGTTCCCGCATCTCACCGTGGGCCAGAACGTGGCGTTCGGCCTTGGCGCGGGCTGGCGCAATCCGTCGCGTCGTTCCTTGCCCGACGCGGCGCGGCATTGGCTGGCGGCGTTCGAGCTGGACGGCCTGACCGATCGCTATCCCTGGCAGATTTCCGGTGGACAGCAGCAGCGCGTGGCATTGGCGCGCGCCTTGGCGCCGGACCCTCAGTTGCTGTTGCTGGACGAACCCTTCGCCGCGCTGGACCCGCCCTTGCGCGCACGCATGCGCGAGCATCTGCTTGCTCTGCAATCGCGATTGGGCCTGCAGATGCTGATGATCACCCACGACCCGTCCGACGTTGAGGCGTTGGGCGAATGCGTGCTGGAGATCCGTGAGGGACGCATCGACGCCGACTCGCGGGCATCGGGCGTCACGGATTGAGGGTTGGCGGCGCCGCGCTTATGCGCAGCGATGTCGCCAGCCCAAGACTGGCGATCTCCACCGGCATGCCGGCAGCGCAGTCGCCGGCATGCTCGTCCAGCACGATCCAGGCGTCGGCGTTTGCAAAAGGCTGGATGCGAAACGGCTCCTGTTGATCGACGGCGCGCGCCTGCAGCTGACCATGATCGTCCAGCCACAGCGTGGCGCGCAGGAAATGGCGCAACCCGGGTTTGGGATGCTGCGCCGAAGCCAGTACGGCGCGCAGGGTTGGCTCACTGCCCTGCCCGCGCATCGCACGCAGCACGGGCGCCACGAAGAAGCGGGCGCCGACGGCCACCGCCATCGGCGTACCCGGCAAGGCGAGCACCAGCGGGCCGGCGTGCAGGCGCGCGGCGAGCAAGGGTTTGCCCGGGCGCATCGCGACCTTGTGGAACAGCACCTGCGCGCCAAAGTGGCGCAACGCCGCGGGCACGAAATCGTATCGTCCCATGGATACCGCGCCGGTACTGATCAACAGGTCGACGCCCGCCCCGACGGCGCGCTGCAAGGCTTCCAGGTACGGGTGCACTGTGTCATCGACCGTTTCGCAGGACACCACCTCGGCACCCGCGCGCCCGAGTGCCGCCGTCAGGTACGGGCCGTTGGAGTTGTGGATCTGGCCATCGCGCAAGGGTGTGGGCGGACCAGTCTGCAGTTCCTTGCCAGTGCAGACGATCGCCACGCGCGGACGACGGACCACGGCGACGTGGGCGATACCGAGCGCTGCCAACAACATGATCTGCGCCGGCTCGATGCCTGTCCCCGCGGCCAGCACGTCCGCACCACGCGGTACGTCAGTGCCCATGCGGCGCACGTTCCGACCGTGCGTGATGTCGTCGAGTAGCCGGATGCGGTGTGGCGTGCCATCGGGCTGCGTCCGCAGCATTTCGGTGCGCTCCACCGCGATCACCGCGTCAAGACCATCCGGCAGGCGGGCGCCGGTCATGATTTCGCAGACGTCCGCTCCGGCGATGTGGCCGCTGTCGCCCGCCGCCTGCGAACCGCGGACGTGATGCTCGGAACCGCCGTGTGACGATGCGCCCGCCTTCAGCGCGTAGCCGTCCATGGCCGCGTGATCGAAGGACGGTAATGCCAACGGGCTGGTTACCGTATCGGCAAGCACGCGGCCGGTGGCATCGGCGAGCGCGCAGGTTTCCGATGGCAGGACCGGCAGCGGTGCGAGCAGGCGTTCGATGGCGTCGCGGTAGGAAATCATGGTCGTCAAAACGCTCCGATCATGCGCGCGCGGTGCTGCCGCGCAGGGCGTTCAGGCCGCCAACCAGCGAGTACGCTTCGACGCCACGTTGGCGCAATTGTCGCGCCGCATGGTGGCTGCGCTTGCCACTGGCGCAGACCAGCAGCACGCCGCTGTGGAAGGGTTCGAGCGGACACGTTGCGATCTCGCTGGCGGGGATGCGCAGCGACGGGGCCGATAGCGGTGACGCATCGATTTCGTCCGCATCGCGCACATCGACGAGGGTGGAGCCACGGGCAACCGCATCCGCCAGATCGCCGCAGCGGCGATCGATATCCACCTCGGCGCTATCGAGTGCCCGTTGCGCCACGACCAGGCAGCCACCATGCAAGGCGCAGCCGCTGGCTACATCGATCGGCAGGCGTTGGCGGCTGCCGTCGAGCAGGTCGACCAGTTGCAGTGACGGATCGCCGGCGCCAGGCAAACCGAGCAGCAGCTTCAGCGCCTCCATCGCCTGCATGGTGCCGAGCACGCCGGGCACCGGACCCAGTACACCGGTTTCGGCGCAACTCCCGGCCAGGGCTGGCGAAGGTGGTACGGGCCACAGGCAGCGCAGGCAGGCGTGGCCCGGGAGCGCGCTGACCACCTGGAGCTGGCCTTCGTACTGGTAGACGCTGGCGAGGATCAAGGGCGTGCCGGTGAGCACGGCGGCATCGTTGGCGAGGTAGCGACTGCCCAGGTCATCGGTGCATTCCACCACCAGATCGAACTGCGCAAACACGTCCGTGATGGTGTCCGCACGCAGGGGCGCGGCAAAGGTCCGTACCGTGACGGCGGGATTGAGCGCCGCCACCCGGCGCGCCGCGAGATCGACCTTGCGTTGACCGATATCGCGCGCGTCGTACATCACCTGGCGATGCAGGTTGCTGGCCTCCAGCACGTCGCCGTCGACGATCCCCAGCGTGCCCACGCCCGCGCCGGCGAGATAACTGATGACCGGGCACCCCAACCCACCTGCGCCGATCACCAGCACGCGGGCTGCGGCGAGTTTTGCCTGGCCGGCATCGCCGACGTCGCGCAGCCGGGTCTGGCGCGAATAGTCGGGCGTGAACGCGGGTGGCGCGTGTATGTGGCTTTCGTGCGAGTGGCCGTCTGGATGTTCGTCTGCTTCGATATGCGCCGCATGCGTGCAGGCAACCCAGGCGGTGTCGCCCTCGATGTAGTGCTCCTTCTTCCAGATCGGCAGCCGGTGCTTGATCTCGTCGATGATGTAGCGGCAGGCCCGGAACGCTTCGTCGCGATGCGCGGCGGAGACGCCGATCCACACCGCGAGGTCGCCGATCTTCAGGTCGCCCACGCGGTGCACGCAGTGCGCGGCCAGCACGCCGTAGCGTGCCATGGCCTCGTCCACCACCCGTTCGCCTTCACTGATGGCCAGCTCGGCATAAGCTTCATAGGCCAGGCCGCTGACTTCGCGCCCTTCGTTGTTGTTGCGTACCCAACCCTCGAACGCGCAGAAGCCGCCGCTGCCGGCACGCTTGAGGGCGTCGCGCAAGGTGGCGACGTCGACCGGTTCGGTGGCGAGCGTAAAGCGCGTCATCCGCCGGCCACCGGTGGAATGAAGACGATGGTGTCGCCGTCGTCGACCGCCCTGCCCCAGTCGCTGAAGCGGACATTCACCGCCACCTTGAGTGCGTCGGTGGGCAGCGTGAAGCCGTGCCGGTTGCACAGTTCGTCGTAGAGCTCGCGCAGCGTGGCCGCCGCGGTATCGATCTGTTCGATGCTGGCGCCCGCCTGTTCGCGCAACTGGGCGTAGTACTGCACGGTGATCCGGCTCATGAAAGCACCTCCAACTGGCGTTGCACCTGTTCGAATTCCTGCGGTGTGTTGATGTTGTCCAGCGTGTTGCCAGGCGGCGGCAGCAAGCGGATGTCCGCCTGGACCAGCACCTTGCGCGGGCAATAGTCGCCGGCCTCGTACCGTTGTTTGAGCCGCTGGTGGATCGATGGCTCCCACAGCGTGCACAGCGGTTCGGGCAGGCCGTCGAAGCGGCTGGCGAAGGCGGTGGCTTCTTTCGCCGGATCGCGTGCGGCGATCAGCGTGCGCAGCGTGGTTTCATCCAGCAATGGCAGGTCGCAGGCGATCACCAGCCAGGCTGCTTCCGGGAAGGCATCGTGCGCCGAAAGGATGCCGGCCACGGGGCCGACCGCGTCGTATGTATCGATCAGTTGCGGCAGGCTGGCGCGCAATGGCTCGTCGTGCTGGCTGTCGCGCACGGAAACGAAGGCGCGTTCGGCGACCGCCGACAGCAACCGCCATGCGCGCAGCAGTTGGGGCTCGCCGCTGTAGTTCAGTTGCGCCTTGTCGCGCCGCATGCGACGGCTGGCACCGCCGCACAGCAACAGGCCGTGGATCGGCGCGGCGCTCATGCGGATGTTCCCGCGCTGTGGTCGACATCGCGCTTGCCGCCGGTCTTGGCCAGCAGGCGGATCTCGGCGATCACGATGTCGTGCGACAGCGCCTTGCACATGTCGTAGATGGTGAGCGCGGCGACGCTGGCGCCGGTGAGTGCCTCCATCTCCACGCCGGTACGCCCCTGGCAGGACACGTTGCACACGATCAGTGCGTCGTCGCCTTGCATGGTGATGTCGATGTGGCAGCGGTCCAGCGCCAGCGGATGGCAAAGCGGTATCAGCTGCGCGGTGGCCTTGGCGCCCATCACCCCCGCGATGTTGGCCACGGTGAGCACCGCGCCCTTGGCCGTGACATGCCCGGCGCGATGCAATTGCGCGGCAACCTCGGGCGGAAACCGCACCCGCGCCTGCGCCTGCGCGGTGCGCCGGGTCACCGCCTTGGCGCCGACATCGACCATCGCCGGCCGGTTCGCGTCGTCGACGTGGGAAAGCGTTTGCGCTGCTACGGTCATGGGCGTTCTCGGACAGGAGTTCGTGGGGGGAAGTCAGCCACCGATGTAATGCATTTCGATCTTGCGCACGGCGCGCAGGCGGCGCTCCCTGCGCTCCTCGCTGTAGCGGTCGTTGCGGCGAAGCCAGGTGTGGCGCAGGCGTTCGCGCAAGGCCTCGTCGTTGCTGCCGTCGCGCAGCAGGCTGCGCAGGTCGGTGCCCTGCGTCGCAAACAGGCAGGTGTAGAGCGAGCCTTCGGACGACAACCGCGCCCGCGAGCAATCGCCGCAGAACGGTGCGCTGATCGAGGAGATCACGCCGATCTCGCCCTGCCCGTCGCGGAAGCGGAAGCGCGTGGCCACCTCGCCTTCGCAACGCGGCGGCAGCGGGTCCAGCGGCCAGCGCGCGTCGATGGCCGCGATCAGCTCGGCCGATGGCACCACCGCATCGCGGCGCCAGTCGTTGCGGTTGCCGGTGTCCATGTATTCGATCAGGCGCGGCACGATGCCGCTGCCGCGGAAGCGCTGCACCAGGTCGAGCACCGTGTGGTCGTTGACGCCGCGCTGCACCACGGTGTTCAACTTGATCCCGCCGGGAAAGCGGGCCGCTTGGGCCGCTTCGATACTTGCCAGCACCTCGTCCAGCGCGCCACGGCCGCCACTCATGCGGTGGAACAGCGCCGGGTCCAGCGTATCCAGGCTCACCGTCACCCGATCC
This sequence comes from Rhodanobacter sp., assembly GCA_035514935.1. Classification (GTDB taxonomy): domain Bacteria; phylum Pseudomonadota; class Gammaproteobacteria; order Xanthomonadales; family Rhodanobacteraceae; genus Rhodanobacter. Next base: position 6,538 of record DATJCF010000218.1, read on the forward strand.
AGCCCGGCCTCGCGCAGCGCCGTGGCGTGGCGTCCCAGCAGCACGCCGTTGGTGGTCATCGCCAGGTCGGTGATGCCGTCGATCCCACGCAAGCGTGCCACCAGTTCGTGCAGCTTCGGGCGCAGCAGCGGTTCGCCGCCGGTCAGCCGCAGCTTGCTGACGCCGAGCGACGCGGCGATGCGGCACAGCCGCTCGATCTCGTCGAAGCTCAACCGTTGCCGGTTGCTCAGGAAGGTGTAGTGGTCGCCATAGATCGACTCAGGCATGCAATAGGTGCAGCGGAAGTTGCAGCGATCCATCACCGATATGCGCAGGTCGTGCAGCGGCCGGCCACGCTGATCCCTCAGTGCAGGCGACGCGGGGAAGATATCGCTGCGGGCGAGTGGAACGCTCATGTCACCACCTGTATAGAGCCGCAATGGTGCCGACGGGTGCGGCGCCAGCAGCGGGCGCCAGCTCGACCACGCCGTGGGTTTGCGGCAACGAGGAAAAGTCGCCCGAGGTGGGGCTGGGTTGCGGCCGCGCCATGGCCCGGCCGTGGTCGTCGTCGTCGTGTTGCACCTCCACGGGGACGAAACAGGTCAGGGTCGGATGCGTGGCGACTGACTCCGCCAGCACGACCTTGACCGGTGCGGCGGCGGTGAGGCCGATGGCGTGCTCCAGCGCCGGCAACATGTAGCGCACGGCACAAACCAGCGCCGACACCGGGTTGCCCGGCAACGCGAAGATCACCTGCCCCTGGGGCCCGATGCCGAACCACATCGGCTTGCCCGGCCGCTGTGCGATACCGTGCAGCACCTCCCGCACGCCGAGCGCGTGCAACGCGGCGGGCACGAAATCGCGTTGACCGACCGAGACGCCGCCGCTCAATACCAGCACCTGCCGGGTTGCCAGCAAGCCGGCAAGCGTGCGCGTGGCAACGTCCAGATCGTCCGGTATCCAGGTGCGCTCCACGTCCTCGAAACCACGCGTCACCAAAGCCGCGGCCAGCGCGCGATCGTTGGAGCGGCGAATCTGTCCCGGCGCCAGTGCTTGATCGACCTCCCGCAATTCGTCGCCGGTGGCGACAATCGTCACCGCCGGCCGCTTCGCCACCTCGACCTGCGCCACGCCATTGGCGGCCAGCACGGCGACCTCGGGCGAGCGGATGCGCGTGCCCGCCCGCAGCAGGATCTCGCCTTCGCGACAATCGGTGCCGCGCGGATGGATGAACTGGCCGGGCGTGGGTTCGCCACCGTCGATCAGCACGAACGATTCACCTTCGCGCCGGGTCTGTTCGATGGGAATCACGCTGTTGCAGCCGCGCGGGAGCATCGCGCCCGTGGTCACTTCGATGCAGGCAGCGGGATCGTCCAGCACCTGCTCGGTCATGCCCGCCAGCGCCAGCCCGGCGCGCCGGAAGCTACGCAAGGTGCCCCTACCGGTGGCGATCGCGATGCCATCCATCATCACCCGGTCGAACGGCGGCTGGTCGCGCTCGGCCTGCACGGCCTGGCGCAACACCCGACCTGTCGCCGCATCCAGCGCCACGCGCTCGGTGCCGAACGACGGCATGTGCGCGTGGATGCGCCGCTCCGCTTCGGCCACGCTCAGCAGGCTCTTCATCAAGCTGCACCGCCGTGCGGCAAGCGCGACGCCTGCCATGCCGCAGCGATCACGTTGACCAGCGGTTTCAGATGGAAATTGCGCTCGGGGCGCAGGATCTTGCGGACACCGAGTTCGCGCAGCGTCGTCTCGATCACCGGGCCGATGGCGGCGATCGGCATGCGGGTGAGCGCGTGCAGCAGCGTGTCGCGCAGGGCGGCGTCCCGGGCCACGCCGAGCAGCCGGGTGAGTTGGGCCGAGCTGGTGAACGCCACCATGTCCAGTTGCCCGCCGACCAGTTCGTGGATGGCTCGCAGCACCTCGGTGGTGTCGCTGTCGGAGGCGTAGCGGTAAGGCGTCACCGGAAACACGATGGCGCCGCGTGCGCGCAAAGCGTCGAGCAGCGGCAGGCCACCGTCACCCGGATACAGTTGCAGGCCGAGCCGGCGGCCGGCCATATCCTCCGTGGCAAACGCCTGCAACACACCTTGCGAAGTGGGTTCCGGCGCTGGCAGCCACGGTGCGGGCAGGCCCAGTTCGCGCAGGGCGCGGGTGGGCTTGGGGCCGCGGGTAATGGCGCGGCTGCGCTTGAGTGCGGCAATCACCGCATCGCGCCGGCCGAT
>DATJCF010000219.1:0-2272 GCA_035514935.1 Rhodanobacter sp.
CCAGGCGCAGGTCGCGTTGCAGAAAACGCTGGACAGCTACAACTCGGGCCTGCGCGTTACCGAGGTGAGCTTCCAGAACGTGGCGCCGCCGAACGAGGTGAAGGACGCCTTCGACGACGTCAACAATGCCCGCGAGGACAAGCAGAGCATCGAAAATGGTGCACTGGCCTACGCCAGCAAGGTGGTGCCGGTGGCGCGCGGCGATGCGGCACGCATCGCGGCCGAAGCGGTGGGCTACAAGGCCGAACGCATTGCCCGTGCCCAAGGCGACACGGCCCGTTTCGACCTGTTGCTGAAGGAGTACGAGGCGGCACCGGAGGTCACGCGCAAGCGGCTGTGGCTGGAAACCATGGAGCAGGTGATGGCTGACAATCCCAAGGTGATCGACGGCTCCGACGGCCGCAACATCATCAATTTGCCGGCACAACAGGGCGGCACGGCCACCTCGGCCAATGCGGATTCATCCACCGCCGGTGTCGTGGTGCCCGCTGCCAGCAGCAATTCAGCTGACAAGGGAGCGCAGCCATGAGCCGGATAACCGCAGGCGTCGTCGCGGTGCTGTTGATCCTGCTTGGGCTCAACAGCATGTTCGTGGTCCGCGAAGGGCACAGCGCGCTGCTGCTGCAATTCGGCCGCATCGTGCACACCGATTACCAGCCGGGGCTGCATTTCAAGATCCCGGTGATCCAGCAGGTGATGCATTTCGACAAGCGCATCCTGTCGCTGGACGCGCCGCCGGAGCGTTATTTCACCTCCGAGAAGCAGAGCGTCAACGTCGACTTCTACGTGAAGTGGCGGGTGCTGGACAACGCCGCGTATTACCGTGCCACCGGTGGCGACCAATTGCAGGCGGCGCAGCGGTTGACCCCGATCGTGAAGGATGCGCTGCGCTTCGAGTTCAATGCCCGCACGCTGCCCGACCTGATTTCCGGCGGCCGCAAGGACATCACCGAGCGAGTGCGCGCGCAAACCGATGCGTCGGCCCGCAAGAACCTGGGCATTGCCGTGGTCGACGTGCGCATCAAGCGCATCGACCTGCCCAACGAGGTCAGCGAATCGGTCTACAAGCGCATGCGCGCCGAGCGCCTGCAGTTGGCTAATGAACTGCGTTACACCGGTCAGGAAGCGGCCGAGAAGATCCAGGCCGATGCCGATCGCCAGGGCCAGGTCTTGCGTGCCGATGCGATGCGTGACGCAGCGAAGATTCGTGGTGAGGGCGATGCGCAGGCGGCGGCGATCTATGCCAAGGCCTACTCGCAGGATACGGAGTTCTTCACCTTCTATCGCAGCCTGGCGGCCTATCGGAAGTCGTTCGAGGACGGCAAGGGCATGCTGATTCTGAAGCCCGATTCGGAGTTCATGCGCTACTTCAACCAGCCCGTACCGAAGCGCTAGGCGCGCCGGTGCATCAGCTGATTGCCGCGCTGTGCCTGGTGCTGGTGATCGAGGGTTTGCTGTTGTTCGCGGCACCCGCGGCGTGGCAGGCGATGGTGCGACAGGCCCTGGCGTTGCCGCCACGAACCTTGCGCCTGTTCGGTGCCGGCGCCATGGCCGTCGGCCTGGCGCTGTTGCGGTGGTTCCATTGAGGTGCATCGCGGGCTAACCCGGATGCGCGAGTTTTTTCCCGGTTCCCGCGTGGAATCAACGCATAGTGAGCGAGAAGATCATGGGCAAGTCAGTCGTAATCCTTGGCGCGCAATGGGGCGACGAAGGCAAGGGCAAGATCGTCGACCTGCTGACCGAACGGGTCAGCGCGGTGGCGCGTTTCCAGGGTGGTCACAACGCTGGCCACACGCTGGTGATCAAGGGCAAGAAGACCGTGCTGCACCTGATTCCCTCGGGCATCCTGCGCGATGACGCGCTGTGCCTGATCGGCAATGGCGTGGTGCTGTCGCCCGAGGCGCTGATCAGCGAGATCGCCGAGCTGGAAGCCAACGGTGTCGAGGTGCGTTCGCGGGTCAAGATCAGCCCGGCCACGCCGCTGATCATGCCGTACCACATCGCGGTGGATAAGGCGCGCGAGATCGCCGCCGGCGGCAAGGCCATCGGCACCACCGGCCGCGGCATCGGCCCGGCCTACGAGGACAAGGTGGCCCGCCGCAGCGTGCGCGTGGCCGACCTGATGTACCCGCACGAGCTGCCGGCGCTGCTGAAGACCGCCGTCGAGTACCACAACTTCATCCTCACCCAGTGGCTGAAGGCCGAGCCGGTCGACTACGACACCGTGTTGAAGGACGCGCTGGCCTGGGGCGAATACATCCGTCCGCTGGTC
>DATJCF010000220.1:0-2527 GCA_035514935.1 Rhodanobacter sp.
GACGACGTGGCGCAACGCGTGGCCGCCATCCATCGCCGGATAGATGCCCACCGCCAGCAGCAGGCACGCCGCCGCGGTGGCGATCATCAGCCATGTTGCCCATTGCCGCCCACGCACCATGAGCACGACCACGCTGGCCAGGAAGGGCAGGCAGAGCATGGCGAGTGCAGCGGAGTCGTAAGGCATCGGGCCACCGTTCGGGGAATACGCCGGCAGCACCGGTCGCGCAGCGCACGCATCGCCACGCGCTTCCGCGGACGGAAGGCATGAGTTGCGAAAACGAGCGCCATTTCCCGAGTCTACAGGCCGCGTCGATCTACTCGCAAAGCTCTATAGTCGTGGTCGCGCTGTCGGCTTCAAACGGCCGGCCGCGCCATCATGTCAATCTGCAGGGACCACGGAGAGCGCGCATGACTGCGATCGCTTCAAGCCTCGCGCCACCGCAGAAAATACTGCTGGCGACGGATCTGCGCAGCCACGGCGACCGCGCCCTGGACCGCGCCGCGCAACTGGCGCAACAGTGGCAGGTGCCGCTGCATGTCGTGCACGTGCAGTCGTGTCCCGCCGAGGACGAGTTGTCACCGATCAATCAGCCATCGTGGCGACAGGGCTGCTCCAGTCCGGTCCTGGTGGAGCGCCAGATCCGCCGCGATTTGCGCCAGGAGATCGCCGACCTCACCATCCACGTGGCCGATGGAAACCCGGCCGACGCTATTCTCGACACCGCCGCGCAACAGGGCTGCGACCTGATCGTGCTGGGCGCGTCCGAGCCGTCCTCACCCAGTGCGCTGGGGCGCGTCACCGAACAACTGCTGCGCAAGTCGCCAACCTCGTTGCTGGTGGTCAAGAGCCGGTCGCACGACGCCTACGCCAACGTTGTGGTCGGTACTGATTTCACCGCCGAATCCCGCTTCGGCCTGACCACCGCCGTGAGCTGGTTTCCCGGCGCCCGGCTGGCGCTGATGCACGTACTGGATATCCCCTATACGTCGCTGTGGCTGGACGCGGAACACAGCGACGAGCTGTCCCGCGTGGAGATGGCCACAATGCGATCGTTCCTCGACGACACACCGCTTGCTGCGGAAGTGAGGGGGCGGGTCGTACCCCTGATCGAACACGGCCACCCGGAAATCGTGCTGCGCGATCACGTCATCAGGGAGGAGGCGGATCTGGTGGTGATCAGCGCGTTTCGGCGCGGTCTGGCGTTTCATCTGCTGGTGGGTGGCACTTCGCGGCGGATCGTGCCGGCGGTCCCCAGTGATGTGTTGTTGGTGCGGGCGCAGGGGTGAGAAAGCCTGAAGCATGATTTTTCGCTTCCCCCGTTTCGCGGGGGAAGCTGCCCGAAGGGCTGAAGGGGGGCTTTTCGCTGTGCAAAAGGACCCAGGGTCAAAAGCGCCCTCATCCGCCTGCGGCACCTTCTCCCGCGAAGCGGGAGAAGGGAAAACCCATTACACCGCGTCCGGCTGCGCCTCCGGCGCCGCCCGCTGGAACGCCTCCAGCTCGTTGCAGGCGGCGTGGATGCGTCGCAACGTGGGGTAGTTTTCCAGCGGCAGCTTCCAGCGCAAGGCGTTGTAGAACTGGGGCACCAGGCAGGCATCGGCCAGGCCCGGGGCGTCGCCGTGGCAGAAGCGGCCGGTGGCGGGGTTGTCGGCCAGCATCGCTTCCAGCGCATCGAAACCCGTCGCGATCCAGTGCCGCGACCATTCCGCGCGTTGCACGTCGTCGGCACCGAACTGCGCTTCCAGACGCTGCAGCACGCGCAGGTTGCCCAGCGGGTGGATGTCGCAGGCCACCGCCATCGCCAGCTCGCGCACCCGCGCGCGACCGCGGCTGTCGGCTGGCAGCAGGGCTGGTTCGGGGAAGGTCTCGTCCAGGTATTCCATGATCGCCAGCGACTGGGTGATGGCGCGGTCGCCGTCGAGCAGGCAGGGGATCAGTTGCTGCGGGTTCAAGGCACGGTAATCGGCGCCGTGCTGCTCGCCGCCGTCGCGCAGCAGGTGCAGTGGCTGGTAGTGGTAATCCAGCGTCTTGAGGTTCAGCGCGATGCGTACGCGGTAGACGGCGCTGGAGCGCCAGTAACCGTACAGGGTCAGGATAGGGCTCAAGGCGCGGCTCCTGCAGATGGTCCGGAATGATGCACCGGTTTGCGTCAGCGCGGGCCGCGCCGGACAATAGGCGGTTCCTGCCCGACCGCCCTGGTCCGGGCGGTCTTCCAAACATATCACTGGAGTCCTGCCGTGTCCGTCACCCGCATGAGCGATCTCGATCTGCGCGACAAGCGCGTATTGATCCGCGAAGACCTGAACGTGCCGATCGACAACGGCCACATCACCTCCACCCAGCGTCTCGACGCCGCCCTGCCCACGATCCGCGCCGCCCGCGATGCCGGCGCCAGGGTGCTGGTGCTGTCGCATCTGGGCCGCCCGAAGGAAGGCCAGTTCGATGCCGACTCCTCGCTGGCGCCGGTGGCCACCTGGCTGGGCGAGCAGCTTGGCTCGCCGGTACGGCTGGTGGCCGATTACCTCGA
>DATJCF010000221.1:0-4485 GCA_035514935.1 Rhodanobacter sp.
CGCCGGTACCGGCGTGGTGATCGGCGTGCTGCTGGCGGTGGGCCTGAACCAGTGGCTGATGAGTCATTACGAGATGACCCGCATCCCCGTCCTGTACGTGCTCACCGGCGTGCTGGCCATGCTGGCGATCGGCCAGGCCGCAGTGTTCGTGCCCGCGCGGCGGGCGTCCAATGTGCCGCCAGTGGTGGCCACGCGGGCGGTGTGATTGAAAAGCCGGGAATGGGGAATAGGGAATCGGTAGAGCAACAGCCGCACGCTCCGGCTTTTCCCATTCCCCATTCTCGATTCCCCATTCCCATCTCCGAAGGAGACACCGAAGGTGTTTGGCTACTACCTCGACCTGGCCCTGCGCAGCCTGAAGCGCAACAGGGCGCTCACCGTGCTGATGGTGCTGGCGATCGCGCTGGGCATCGGTGCGTCGATGACCACGCTGACGGTGCTGCATGTGTTGTCGGGTGATCCGCTGCCGGGGCGCAGCGGCAGCTTGTATTACCCGCAGATCGATCCGCGCGATGACAGCGGCCAGATGCCGGGCGAGGAGCCGCCGGAGCAGGTCACCCTCGCCGACGGGCTCAACCTGCTGCATGCGAAACGGGCAGACAGGCAGGCGTTGATGACCGGCGGTTACGTGCCGGTGCAGTCGGATTCGGCGGTGGTCGATCCGTTCTACGTGGAGGCGCGTTTCACCACCGCCGATTTCTTCCCCATGTTCGGCGCGCCGTTTCGCTACGGCCGCGGCTGGAATGCCTTCGACGACGAGACCAGGACGCGCGACGTGGTGATCAATGGCGAGCTCAACGGCCGCCTCTTCGGCGGCGCCGACAGCGTGGGTCGCACCCTGCGCATCGCCGACACCAGTTTCCGCATCGTGGGCGTGCTCGACGACTGGGCGCCCAATCCGCATTTCTACGATCTCAACACCGGCTCGTTCGGTCGCACCGAGCAGGTGTTCGTGCCATTGCAGACGGCCATGGGTCTGAAGCTGGAGCGCCACGGTTCCAACGACTGCTGGGGCAGGGGCGCCGGTGGCGTGGGCCGGATCTACCCCGGGGAAAGCTGCGTGTGGTTGCAGTTCTGGGTGCAACTGGACAGCGCGGCGAAGGTCGCCGCGTACGAGCAGTTCCTGGTGCATTACTCGCAGGAGCAGAAGGTGCTGGGGCGCTTCGTGCGGCCGCCGAATGTTCGCCTGCGCAACGTGATGCAGTGGCTGGCCCACGAAAAAGTGGTGCCCGACGACGTGCGCCTGCAGACCGGGTTGGCGTTCGGCTTTCTGCTGGTGTGCCTGGTCAACACGATCGGCTTGATGCTGGCCAAGTTCATGCGCCGCGCCGCCGACCTCGGCGTGCGCCGCGCGCTGGGCGCCTCCAAGCGTTCGCTGTTCGCCCAGTTGCTGGTGGAGTCCGGCGTGGTTGGCATCGTCGGTGGCGTAGGCGGCCTGCTGTTGGCGGGCCTGGGGTTGTGGGCTGTTCGGCGGCGGCCTTCCGACTATGCCGCGCTGGCGCATCTGGACGGCAGCATGTTGCTGGTCACCTTTGCACTGGCGCTGGGTTCCACCCTGGTCGCCGGCATGTTGCCGGCCTGGCGCGCCTGCCAGGTGCCACCCGCCCTGCAGCTCAAGAGCAATTGAGGATGACCCGGATGGAACTGCGACCGATTCTCTCCACGCTGCGGCGGCACAAGACCACCGCGTGGCTGCTGATACTGGAGATCGCGCTGACCTGCGCGATCGTCTGCAACGCGGTATTCATGATCAACCACCGCCTGCAACACATGCAGATGTCCACCGGCATCGACGAGCACGCGTTGGTGCAGATACAGGTGGCGGAAGTGGCGCCTTTGCCCGACATCTACGCACGTGCGCGGGAGGACCTGGCCGTGATCCGGCAGGTGCCCGGCGTGCAGGCGGTGACCCTGGTGAACCAGGTGCCGCTGGGTGCGTCGTCGTCGAATGCCAACATCATGCTCGACCCCACCCAGCGCCAGCCGACCCTCAATGCCGGCACGTATTTCGGTGTGGGCCTGGAACCCACGATGGGCCTGCGCCTGTTGTCGGGACGCTACCTGCGTCCCGAAGAAGTGCTTGATTCAGATGTCGTGCTCAAGGCCGTGGCCAATGGCGATACGGACGCCATCGCCCCGATCACGGTGATCACGCAGGCGATGGCGCAACGCTTGTGGCCGGGCGGCGATGCGCTGGGAAAAATGGTGTACCTGGGGCCGATCGGCGTGCGGGTGGTTGGTGTGATAGCGCAACTGGCGCGTGCCAATGCGTACGATGACGCGACCGCGCAGTACTCGATGATCCTGCCCATGTTCATGGGTGCCGGCAAGGATCAGAGCTACCTCATCCGTACCCGCCCGCAAGATCGTCAAACGGTGCTCAAGGCTGCCGTGGCCGCGCTGAAAAAGGCCGACCCCCGCCGTGTGGTGACCACGCAACGCACGTATGACGAGGTGCGCGAGAAGTTCTTCGAGAACGATCGCTCCATGGCCGGCATCCTGGTGGGAGCGATCGCCGCGCTGCTGATCGTCACCGCGCTGGGTATCGTGGGCCTGGCCAGTTTCTGGGTGGCACAACGCCGCCGCACCATCGGCGTGCGCCGCGCGCTGGGCGCCACCCGCCGCAACATCCTCGTTTACTTCCAGACCGAAAATTTCCTGCTCGCCACGATCGGCATCGCGCTGGGCATGGTGCTGGCCTACGGCATCAACCTGTTCCTGATGCTGCACTACGAATTGCCCAGACTTCCAGCCGTCTATTTCCCGGTGGGCGCCATCGTGTTGTGGCTGATCGGGCAGCTGGCGGTGCTCGGCCCGGCCATGCGTGCGGCCGCGGTGCCGCCGGTGGTGGCAACGAGGTCGGTGTGATGCAACCCATGATTGGAGTCTGACGGATGCTTGCCTACTACCTCGACCTCGCACTGCGCAGCCTCAGGCGCAACAAGGTGCTCACCACGCTGATGGTGCTGGCGCTGGCGCTGGGCATTGGCGCCACGATCACCACGCTGACCGTGCTGCGGCTGCTGTCCGGCGATCCGCTGCCGCAGAAGAGCGCGCGGCTGTTCTATCCGCAACTCGATCCGAATACGAAGGACGGCTACCTCGCCGGGCAGACCAAGCCGGCGCCGACGATGACCTACGTCGACGCGATGAACCTGCTGCACGCACACCGGGCCACGCGCCAGGCGGCGATGGCGCTGAGCCAGGCGAAGATCCTGCCGCAACAGGGCGGCAAGCATCCGTTCTTCAGCGACGCGGTGATGACCACGGCGGATTTCTTTGCGATGTTCGATGCGCCATTCCAGTACGGCGGCGGCTGGACCGCCGCGGACGACGACAGCGGCGCGCAGCTGGTGGTGATCGCCGGCTTTCTCAACGACAAGCTGTTCGGCGGTGCCAACAGCGTGGGCAAGACCATCCGGCTGAACGATCGCGACTTCCGCATCGTGGGCGTGCTGAAACCGTGGGCGCCGCAGCCGCGCTTCTACGCGCAGGATCTGGGCGGGCGCAGCTATGGCGATGGCGACGCGGCGTTCCTGCCGCTGAGGACGGCGCGCGCGATCGACATGGGCCCGCAGGACACCGAATGCTACGCCGCCGTCACCGATATCAGGCACCTGGAAACGGCACCCTGCATGTGGCTCGGTGTCTGGGTGGAACTGGCCGATGACGCCGCCGTGGCCAACTACAAATCCTTCCTGTCCAGCTATGCGCAGCAGCAGATTGCGCAGGGCCGCTTCCAGCGCCCCGAGACGGCATTGCTCGATCTGATGGGATGGCTGCGTGACCAGCAGGTGGTGCCTGACGATGTGCGCCTGCAGGCCGGGCTGGCGTTCGGCTTTCTGCTGATCTGCGTGGTCAATACGGTCGGCCTGCTGCTGGCCAAATGCCTGCGGCGCTCGCAGGAGATCGGCGTGCGTCGTGCGCTCGGTGCCACCCGGCGCGAGATCTTCACGCAGTTCATGGTCGAGGCGGCCATCGTCGGCATGGCCGGTGGCGTGCTGGGGTTGCTGTTCGCCGAGCTCGGCCTGCTGGGCATCCGTCACCAGCCGGCGGAATACGCCAGCCTCGCGCATCTCGACCTGGGCATGTTCTTTTTCACCTTCGTCGTCGCCCTGGTCGCCAGCCTGATCGCCGGCATCCTGCCGGCCTGGCGCGCCTGCGTGCTGGCGCCGGCCCCGCAACTGAAAGCTGCCTGAGGTGGCCATGGAAATCCGTCCGATCTTCGCCAGCCTGCGCAAACACCGCATTCCCGCCTGCCTGATCGTGCTGGAGATCGCGCTGGCCTGCGCGGTGCTGTGCAACGCCGTGTTCATGATCAGCCAGCGCGTGTCCGACATCCATCTGGGCAATGCGATCGACGAGCAGGGCATCGCCACGGTCGTCCTGCGCGGCGCCGACGACAAGCTGGCCGGCAGCGACATTCCGCGCAACCTCGCTGCGCTGCGCGGCATCGCCGGCGTGCAGGCGGTGGCGGTGACCAGC
>DATJCF010000222.1:0-6314 GCA_035514935.1 Rhodanobacter sp.
GGAAGTTTCGATGGGTCGCGCTTGAACCATGCCATTGGAGTATCCCCTTGTTACGCCGCCGCTTCGCGGTGCGTTCAGTCCGTTTTCGTGCGTATCACGTGGGCGGCGCTGCCATCGCCGTTGCGCCAGAACGACAGCTGCGCGTATTTCTCGAACAGGTCCGGCGGCAGCACCGTACGGCGCGATTCGACCGCCACCTTCGGCCGCACCCGATGCAGGCCCGCCACGCCCAACGCCTCGTCAAATGCCGGGGCGTCATATTCGATATGTTCGAAGTCGTGCTCGAACCACGGCTCGCCGATGAACTGGTAGACCAGCCGCAGCACCCGCTCGGGTGCCTGGGCCAGCAACTCGTATTCGACCACCAGCAGCGAATCGGCCTGCGCCCCGTAATAAGCCTCTTTCAGCGCCGACCAGGCGAAACCCACCAGCCGGTTCTGCTGGGCCAGCGTGTCGACCCGGCTGTAGACGGTGTTGCGCTCGATGTCGCCGTTGAACAACTTGGTCTGTTCGTAGGGGTTGGCGCGGTACAACCTTTCCAGGCTGTCCATGACCCAGGCGACATTGCGCACGCAGGCGATGACCTTGGCCTGCGGAAACAGATCCAGCACCGCCGGCAGCCTGGCCGACCACAGACGATTGGTGTCGAACACCACGGCCTTGTCGGCCTGCGCGGCATAGTAGGTATCGAACAGTCCGCGCAACAGTTGCTGCCGCATGTCGCGGTCGAGCACCGGGCCGAATTCGCTGCCGGCGCCGAACTGGTTGAGCATGCCGGTGAAGAGCGAGCCCACCGGACTGGTCATGCCGGCGTGGAAACGGGGGTTCTGGCGCAGCAGGGCCGCGAGCAGGGTCGAGCCCGAGCGCGGCAATCCCGAAATGAAGTGCAGTTTATGCATGGTGTTCCGCCCGTGCGTTCGCACGGCCCCTCCCCTTATGGGTCGGATGGTAACACCGGAAATCGCATCGCCGCGTCCGGACATCGGGCGGGCGATGCTGCCTGGATAGTGGGGCGTTTCCCGGCGTTGGCGGGGGTGCGGTGAATGGCTGCCGCGCTGCCCGCTATTTTTCGCGGCAGGCCTTGTGCCGGAAGCAGCCCACCACGTGATCGTTGATCATGCCGGTGGCCTGCAGCAGCGAGTAGCAGATGGTGGTGCCGACGAAGCGGAAGCCGCGCTTCTTCAGCGCCTTGCTCATGCGATCGGAAAGCGCGGTGCTGGCGGGCACCTCCGACGGTTCGCGCCAGCGATTCACCAGCGGCGTGCCGTCCACGAACGACCACAAATAGCCGTCCAGACTTCCAAAATCATCGATCACATCCAGGGCGGCGCGGGCGTTGTCGCGGGTGGCCGAGACTTTCAGGCGGTTGCGGATGATGCCGGGGTCGAGCAGCCGCTTTTCCAGCTCGCGATCCGTCATCGCCGCAACGCGGGCGATCTCGAAATCGTGGAACGCCTTGCGGTAGTTGTCGCGCTTGGTCAGCACGGTGCGCCAGGACAGACCGGCCTGGGCGCCTTCCAGGCAGAGAAACTCGAACAACGCACGGTCGTCGTGCAGCGGCACGCCCCACTCGGTGTCGTGGTAGTCGCGCATCAGCGCGTCGCTGCCGGCCCAGGCGCAACGCACGGGATTCGAGGGGACGCTCATGGAAACAGGCCTGGCGGGAAAGCGATCATGTTGCCACACGCTTGCGCCGCCAAAGGCTCAGGCCGCCGCGTTGTCGACGATCGACCACGCGATCGATTCGCCCGCGCGCATCGGCCGGCAGGTGGCGCCGGCCATGGGGAATTCGTCGGGCACTTGCCAAGGCGTGCGCTCAAGCGTGAGGCGGTCCTGGTTGCGCGGCAAGTGATAGAAATCCGGGCCGTGGAAGCTGGCAAAGGCTTCGAGCTGGTCCAGCTTGCCGGCCTGCTCGAATGCTTCGGCGTACAGCTCGATGGCGCCGTGGGCGGTGTAGACGCCGGCGCAGCCGCAGGCCGCTTCCTTCGCTTCGCGGATGTGTGGCGCGCTGTCCGTGCCGAGAAAGAAGTGCGGGTTGCCGCTGGTGGCGGCCTGCAGCAGCGCGAGCCGATGGGTTTCCCGCTTCAGCACCGGGGCGCAGTAGTTGTGCGGCCGGATGCCGCCTTCGAACAGCGCGTTGCGATTGAGCAGCAGGTGATGCGCGGTGATCGTGGCGGCCACGTTGGCCGGCGCGGTGCCGATGAACTCGACGGCGTCGCGGGTGGTGATGTGCTCCAGCACCATGCGCAAGGCGGGGAAGCGATCGCGCAGCGGCATCAAATGACGCTCGATGAAGACGCGCTCGCGATCGAAGATGTCGACCGCCGGGTCGGTGACCTCGCCGTGCATCAGCAACGGCAGCTGATGTTTTTCCATTGCCTCCAGCACGGGATAGACGCGGGCCAGATCGCGCACGCCCGATTGCGAATTGGTGGTGGCGCCGGCCGGGTAATACTTCACCGCAAAAACGCTGTCGCTGGCGGCGGCGCGGACAATCTCGTCGACCGTGGTGGTTTCCGTGAGGTACAGCGTCATCAACGGCTGGAAGCGCGAGCCGGGCGGCAGGCTGGCGAGAATCCGTTGGCGGTAATCCTCGGCCTGGGCCACCGTGGTTACCGGCGGCTTGAGGTTGGGCATCACGATGGCGCGGGCGAACCGCTGCGCCGTATGCGCGATGACCGACGTCAGCGCCTCGCCATCGCGCAGGTGCAGGTGCCAGTCGTCGGGGCGGGTGATTTCCAGGCGCGTAGGGCTCATGGCGTGCAGACTCGAAACAGGTTGAGGGATGGCGAGCGCCGCGCAACGGGCGACGTCGCGATTCGCCCATGGTATCGCGGCGGGACGCAAAGCCGCTGCGTCGCGTCGCCGAAAACGCCATGCGCCCATGGCCGCCATGGCCACGCCACTTCACCGCGGCACGCTACACTGCGCCACCTTTTGCATCGTCCAACCATGACCACTCTCCCCTCCCCGCAACGCGGCGCGTTGTTCGCGTTGATCGGCACCATCCTGATCTGGGCCTACAGCTGGGTGGTGATGAAACAGGTGCTGGCGTACGCCGGACCGTTCCACTTTGCGGCGCTGCGCTACCTGCTCGGCGCCGGCGTGTTGTTCGTGGCGCTGCTGCTGTCGCGCCAATCGTTGCGGCCACCACCGTTGCTGCCCACGCTGATGATCGGCCTGTGCCAGACCGCCGCGTTCCAGGGACTGGAACAGTGGGCGCTGCTGGACGGCGGCGCCGGGCACGTGGCGTTGCTGGCCTATACGATGCCGTTCTGGGCGGTCTTCCTGGCGTGGCTGGTACTTGGCGATCGTCCCACCGCGCGCCACTGGATTGGCGTGGCGCTGGCCGCGATCGGCCTGGTCTGCATCATCGAACCCTGGCACGAGCTGGGCAGCGCGCTGAGCACCACGCTGGCGATCGCCGGCGGAGCGGCCTGGGCGGCCGGCACGGTGCTCAGCAAACGCATGTTCCAGCGCCACGCGCCGTCGGTGCTGAACCTCACGGCGTGGCAGATGCTCTTGGGTGGCATGGCGCTGGGCGTGCTGGCGCTGGTGACGCCGGAGCGCGCTATCGAGTGGAGCGGTGCCTTCATCGCCGGCCTGGCCTACAGCGTGCTGCTGGCGTCCAGCCTGGCGTGGTGGTTGTGGTCGATCGTGCTGCAACGCCTGCCGACCACGGTGGCCAGCGTATCGAGCCTGGGCGTACCCATCGTCAGCGTGATGCTGGCGTGGCTGATCCTGCACGAGCAGCCGTCGTTGATGGAGTGGGTCGGCATCGTGCTGGTGTTGTTGGGATTGCTGGCCATCAGTGGTGTCGGCGCACGTCGCGCCGGCCGCTGACCATTCTGTAGGAGCGGCTTCAGCCGCGACGCTCTCGTTCTGAAATTCCAAAGAAGAGCGTCGCGACTGAAGTTGCTCCTACAGCGCGTTCGTTCACCAGAGCAGCGCACCGAGGTCCACGTTGCCGCCGGTGAGCACCACGCCCACACGCCGGCCGGCGAAACGTTCGGGCCGCTTCAGCATCGCCGCCAGCACGGTGGCGCTGGACACTTCGACCAGCATCTTCAACTCGCGCCACAACAGTTGCATCGCGGCCACGGTTTCCTCGTCGGTCACGGTGATGATTTCGACACCGTGCAAGCGCAGCGTGTCCAGATTGCGCTCGCCGACCAGGGCACGCAGGCCGTCGCAAAGCGTATCGGGGACGACGCTGATGACGCGCGAACCCTGCGCCAGCGATCGCGCCGCGTCATCGGCACCGGCCGGTTCGGCGCCGAACAGCGCCAGCGTCGGATCCAGCGCATGCGCGGCAATCGCCACGCCGCTGGCCAGCCCGCCACCGCCGACCGGCGTCATCAAGGCATCGATGTCCGGCACTTGCCGCAACAGCTCCAGCGCCAGCGTGCCCTGCCCCGCCATCACCTGGGTGTCGGCATAAGGGTGCACGAAGACGGCGCCGGTCTGGCGCTGAAGTTCGGCGGCCATCGCCTCGCGTGCAGCTTGCGTGGGTGCGCAGCGATGCACGGTGGCTCCGGCGCGTTCGATCGCCTCGACCTTGGCACGCACCGCGCCTTCGGGAATCACCACGTGCGCCGCGATGCCGCGCGTGGCCGCGGCCAGCGCCAGCGCGTTGCCGTGGTTGCCGGACGAATGCGTGATCACGCCGCTCGCGGCCTGATCATCATCCAGTGCCCACACCGCGTTGCAGGCGCCACGAAACTTGAAGGCACCGCCACGCTGCAGGTTTTCGCACTTGAAATGCAGGTGCGCGCCGGTTAAGGCGTCCAGCGCGTCGCTGCGCAGCACCGGTGTGATTTGCGCATACGGCGCGATGCGCGCGGCGGCGGCGCGGATATCGTCGATGGTGGGGAGTGCGTCGCGATTCATGCCGAGGCCGCGGCGTCCATGTCGATTTCCACGCCGCAGCGGAAGCGACGCTCGGCGCCTGGCATCAACCGGATCGTGTCGGCACACTCAGGCCGGTTGAACGCATTGGCCATGCACTCCATCGGCTCCAGTGCCACCGAGCCGCGCACGTCGCGCGTCACCGTGTCGGCGGTGAAGGCGTGAATCATGCCGCGCTCCTGCCACACCGCGATGCCCACACCACTGGCCATGTCGCGCAAATAGGTGCGGATGCGTCCGTCCGTTTCCGGCTCCAGGTCGGTGTAGCCCTGGTCGATGATGGCGTCGTCGATGCGTCGCGGCGCCCGGAAATCCAGCGCGGGCGCGTCATCCAGCGCCACGTACGCGGGTGCACCGGGCAGCGCGATGAGGTTGGCGTCGGTATGAATCAGGGTTTGCGCGGGTATCTGCAATTGCCAGTCGTCCACGCCGCCGGCCGGCAGGCGGAAGTACGGATGCCAGCCGAAGAAGCACGGCGCGGCGCTGTCGCCCACGTTGCGCATGCCCGCCTCCAGCGTGAGCCCCTGTGCGTCCAGCGTGTAGGTGATGCTGAGGTCGATCGCGTGCGGGTAGCCCGGTTGCGGCCGGATCGACAACGTCGCCAGGGTCAGCTGCGCGCGCTGCTCGTCGGCCGACAACGCCACGATGTCGAAATCCACGCCGCGCACAAAGCCGTGACGGCTGGCGCGCTGATCGCCCACCACACCCGGCTGCAGATCCCGCACCTGGCCGTCAAACTCATAACGCGCGGCGGCGATGCGGCCACCAAACGGCACCATGATGGCGAAACGCGAACTGGGCCGGCTGACGATCTCGGCGGCATCGCGATAGCCGTCGGCGAGGTCGTGCAGCACGCCATTGACCATGATCTTGAAGGTGAGCAAGGCCGCGCCATGGCGGGCAATCTGCACGTGCCGCTGCTGCACATGGTCGGTCAGCACCAGGACGGTTTGCTCGTCCCACAAGACCTCTTCGACGGTATAGCGCGTCATCGGATGCTCCTGTCGCGAAAAGGCCCATGTTAGCCTGATCGTCTCTCAGCCCCATCTGTTTTCCGCATGAATGCCCGCCCCGAACAACTCACCGCCCCGACCCGCCTGGACGCTTACCGCGCGCCGGCGTGGCGCGTCGAAACGGTCGAACTGGATTTCGACCTGGCCATCGACACCACCGAAGTCACCGCGCGATTGCACCTGCGTCGCGACCCCGCACAGACGCAACCGCTGCGTCTGGATGGCGAAAACCTGGAGTTGCTGTCGATCGCCCTCGACGGCACCACGCTTTCATCCGATGCGTTCCGCTACACCGACAATGTGCTGGAGGTCGACGGCGCGCGCGATGGCAGCATGCTGGAAACCCGCGTGCGCCTGCGCCCCGCGGCCAATACCGCGCTGGAGGGGCTCTAC
>DATJCF010000223.1:0-3754 GCA_035514935.1 Rhodanobacter sp.
CTGGTGAGACGGCGCGACGTACACTGGATGCATCTACCCGGGAAAACGTTCCATGCCGCTCATCCAGATCCTGCTGATTCTCCTCGTCGTGCTGGTCGCCGCCGTGCTGCTGCTTCAGGTGGTGGCGCTGCTGCGCGGCCGCCGCGATCCCGGCCTGGGCGCGAAACTCGACGCCCTCAAGGACGACAGCGCCCGCGTGGAACGCACCCTGCGCGAGGAGCAGCGCGCCGGCCGCGAGGAGCTGCAGCAAGGTTTCGACCGCTTTCGCGGCCACCTGGGTGAACAGCTCGGCAATGCCTCGCAACAGCAAGCCGAACGCATCGAAGGCTTCGGCCAGCGCCTGACCCAGCTCACCGAACGCACCGACAACGGCCTGCAGTCGCTGACCCAACGCCTCATCGACGACGCCCGCAAGGGCCGCGAGGAAGTCGCCGCCACGCTCAACCGGCTGGGCGAACAGCAACAGCAACGGCTGGCCGCGCTCACCGCCGACAACGAAAAACGCATGGGCGAGATGCGCGCCACGCTGGAGGCCAAGCTCGGCGCGATCCAGCAGGACAACGCCGCCAAGCTTGAACAGATGCGCGCCACCGTCGACGAAAAGCTGCACGCCACGCTGGAAACCCGCCTGGGCGAATCGTTCAAGCTGGTGTCCGAACGACTCGAAGCGGTACAGCGGGGCCTGGGCGAAATGCAGAACCTGGCCACCGGCGTGGGTGATCTCAAGCGCGTGCTGACCAACGTGAAGAAACGCGGCATCTTCGGCGAAGTGCAGCTGGGCGCGCTGCTGGAAGACATGCTCACCGCCGAGCAATACGCCTCCAACGTCATCACCGTACCGGGCAGCAACGACCGGGTGGAATTCGCCATCCGCATGCCGGGCCAGGACGAGGGCGACCACGTCTACCTGCCGATCGACGCGAAGTTCCCGGTCGAGGATTACCAGCGCCTGCTCGACGCGCAGGAGGCCTCCGACGCCGAAGGCGCGCTCGCCGCCGGGCGCGCACTCGAACTGCGCGTGCGCGAGGAAGCCAAACGCATCCACGGCAAATACGTGGCGCCGCCGCACACCACCGATTTCGCCGTGCTATACCTGCCCACCGAAGGCCTCTACGCCGAAGTGATCCGCCGCCCCGGCCTGTTCGAGAACCTGCAGCGCGAGCACCGCGTCACCGTCGCCGGCCCCACCACCCTGAGCGCCCTGCTCAACAGCCTGCAGATGGGCTTCCGCACCCTGGCCATCGCCAAGCGCTCCAGCGAGGTATGGAAAATCCTGGGCGCGGTGAAGAACGAATTCGGCAAGTTCGGCGTGGTGCTGGACAAGACCCGCAAACAACTCGACGCCGCCCGCAACAGCATCGACAGCGCCGGCCAGCGCACCCGCGCGATCGAACGCAAGCTGCGCGACGTGGAATCCCTGTCCGGCGGCGCGGGCGAAGCGCTGCTGGAAGACATGCCGGCGCTCGATGACGGTGATGCCGAGTGACCGAACTTCTGTGGGAGGCACAGCACACACTCGCCAACTCGCTGCCGGCCGGGACCTGCCCGCCAGCACGCTCATTTGCGTTCTGCGCGGGCCCCTTTACCAAGTTCAATGATCAACTCACGAACCAGCCTGCGCTTCTCATCGGGCAATAGCAGGTAGTTCTCGAAAGCCAGGCGGTCGTGGCCGCGCACGTGATCGGGCCACGCGCTGTTGATGTCCCGCACACCCCTGGACTTTGTCGCCTGATATTCCAGCGTGTGAGGCTCCCCAGGATCTTCGCCAACGCCTCGATGTGCGCAGGCCGCGGACGATGCTTGGCGTTGAGCCGGCCCGAAACTGCCTGTTGCGTCACGCTTTCTCCTTCGAGCTCCAGCAGCCGCGCCAGCTCCACCGCGCTGGCCTCGATCCCCTCATGTTTCAAGGCATCCCGCAGGCGGCCGGCAAAGGCTTTCTTGTCGATCTTCATGACCAGCGACCATAGGCGTCGCCCAGGCATGCTTGGAAAGTTTTGCTTTCATTGCGAATTGATTCGCCACGAAGCATCTCCATGCCCAAGTCCCTGCTCGAACAACGCCAATGGCATTACGCGCTGGTCGGCGAGTCGCTGTTTCACAATTGGCGTGAGAAGGGTGTCCGCATCGATGAATTACTGGCGTTCTGCCGGGTGCGTCCGGCACCAACAGCCCAGTCACAGGGTGGCTTGGCACTGGGCGATTGACGACACGCGCGACGGATGGGCAGACGGGATTTGCCTCGGGCGCTAAACTGCCGCATCCGTCATTTCCGGAAGCCCCCGCATGAGCGATCCAAGCAATCCCCATGGCGTCAGCCAGCAAGAAGCTGAAGATGCCGTCCGCTTGCTGCTGCGCTGGGCCGGCGACGATCCGGCGCGGGAAGGCCTGATCGACACACCCAAGCGCGTGGCCAAGGCCTACCGCGACTGGTTTTCCGGCTACGAATCCGACCCGGCCGAATTCCTGCTGCGCACCTTCGAGGAGGTGGGCGGTTACGACCAGATGGTGGTGTTGCGCGATATCCAGTTCGAAAGCCATTGCGAGCATCACCTGGCGCCAATCATCGGCCGCGCCCACGTCGGCTACATGCCGACCAACCGCGTGGTCGGCATCAGCAAGCTGGCGCGCGTGGTGGACGGTTTCGCACGGCGGTTGCAGGTGCAGGAAAAACTCACCGCGCAAATCGCCCACTGCATCCAGGAAACCCTGCAGCCGGCCGGCGTGGCGGTGGTGATCGATGCCAGCCACGAATGCATGACCACCCGCGGCGTGCACAAGCGCGGCGTGTCGATGGTGACCAGCCAGATGCTGGGTTCGTTTCGCGACGACGCCCGCACGCGCATGGAGTTTCTGCAGTTCATCGGCCTGCAGGGCGGCCATCGCTGAAGATTTTCCGGCTTCGGCCGATGTAGGGCCACCGGCTGTAACGACGGCCGCCCTGGCCCCTCCCCACTGTGCACATTGATCTGGTCACCCTGAGCCTGGTCGGCGCGCTGCAGGCCTTGCTGCTGGCGCCTTTGCTGCTTGCCGCCACCCGCGCCTATACCGGCGTGGCGCGCCAGAGCCTGCGCATCTGGGGCACGGTGCTGGTGTTGCAGGCGCTGGGCTGGGCATTGATGGGGGCGCGCGACCAGATCAGCGACTGGCTGTCGATCGTGCTGGCCAATGGCATCTTGATGGTTTCCTACGCCGAGACGACGCGCGCCTTGCGCCTGCTGCTGGGCGTGCCACCGCGGCGCGGCCTGCTGGCTGCCATCGGCATCAGCGGCTGGCTCGGCATCGTGTGGTTCGCCCAGGTGCAGCCGGATTACCCGATGCGGGTGTATATCGCGACCGTGTCGCTGGGCGGTTTCCTGCTGCTGTTGCTGTGGCCATTGCGGCATGCGCTGCGACCGGGCGGGTCGACCGCACAGCGGGTGATGCTGCTGGTGTTGCTGGGTGCGGCGGCGGGCTGGTTTTTCCGCGTGTGCGAGCTGGTATTCGGCGACGTACCGACACCGGGCCTGCTCGCCGCCACGCCGGGCAACGTGGCGCAGATGATCTACAGCGCGATGGAGCCGGTATTCGCCAGCGTCGGATTCCTGCTGATGTACAACGAGCTCGCGCAGGCGGAATTGCGGCGCCTGGCGCGCACCGATGCGCTCACCGGCATGCTCAACCGGTTTGCGCTGGACGAGATGGCGCAGCGGCTTTTCCAGCAGACCTCGCCGCATTCCGGCGCGGTGTTGATGATCGACATCGACCACTTCAAGAC
>DATJCF010000224.1:0-7167 GCA_035514935.1 Rhodanobacter sp.
CCCGGTCAACGATCTGGTGCGCCAGACGGCCGAGCGCAGCGGCGCCAACATCATGGGCAAGCGCATGTTCGACCAGGGCGAGAGCGCCTGGCCGGAGGAAGCGCCGTTCCACACGCCGGTCTACGTGCTTACCCACGAGAAGCGCGAGCCGTGGGTGCGCCCCGGCGGCACGACGTTCCACTTCGTCAATGACGGGCCGCAGCGTGCGCTGGAGCTGGCCCGGGAATCCGCGGGCAGCCGCGATATCCGGATTTCGGGCGGCGCGGACGTGATCCAGCAGTATCTGAACCTGGATGTGGTCGACGAACTGGAGATCGCGCTGGCGCCCGTGCTGTTCGGCAGCGGGCGACGCCTGTTCGAGAACCTGCACGAGCCCGGCCCGCAGTTTCGCATCGACCGCGTGCTTGACGGCCCAACAGCCACCCACTTGCGCTACGTGCGCCAGTGATGTCACACAACGATTCGCTGCACCCGGCACCCACACCAGGAAACGCCCATGTCCAAAGCAAATGGATTTCTTTCCGCATACGCCGGCCTGCTGACCGTGTTGCTGCTGGGAGGCCTGGCTTATGGCGCTGGAAAGCGCGCCATCACATCCGATGAGATAACGGTTCAACGCATCAACATCGTCGAGCCGGATGGCACGCCACGGCTGATTATTTCCAACCACGCGAAGCTGCCCGGCGTACTGGTACATGGCAAGGAGAAGCCGCTGGATCGACCGCAGGCCGGTCTCATCTTCCTCAATGACGAGGGGTCCGAGATTGGAGGGCTGATCTTCGGCGGAAGGAAAGACAAGGACGGAAAGGTGCGTGATTCCGGCGGCAGCCTTTCATTCGATCGCTATGAAGCAAACCAGGTGGTGCAACTGCTTGGCGTCGACGATTCAGAAGACCGCTTCGCCGGGCTGGCGATCTCCGACAGCCCGTCCGGTAACGATGTTCGCCGCAGGATCTGGCTCGGGCGCGGCGATGATGGCGAGGCCTCATTGGCGCTGCTCGATGGTGCCGGCAACAAGCGCATCGTCATGAAGGTAGCGGAGAACGGCGAGTCCAGCATTTCCGTTCTGGATGCCACGGGCAAAACGGTCAAGGAATTATTGCCTTGAATCGCACTGGCTCGGCCACGGGCAACGCGCGCAACATTCATCCACATCCCGGACCACACGGAGCCGATCCCTGATGAAATGTCCTCACTGCCACGCCTCGATCAGCGTTTTCTCGAAAGAGATGAACCGCTTCGGAAAGCGCAAGGTCTGTCCTCACTGCGGCGAGGGCGTCACGCTTGGGGTGAGGTTCGCGTCGGTGGCGTTGTGGTTCATCCCCGCGATCGCCATTTCCCTGGTGCTGCATCGTTGGCTGGGCGGCGGCGCAACTGCCCTGGCTTCTGTCTTGCTGTTGCTGCTGTCCCTGAGGTTGAAGCCGGCGGCATAGCGAAGCTTCACAGGATATCTGCATTATTTGCCCGGCATGGAAGTCCCAAGCCATATCTCGACCCAGACCAGGCCTTTGAAAGGAGAACGACATGTGCGGTGCAAAACGGAGTGGCTACCTCTTCATGGCAGCCGGTTGCGTGTTCTTTCTGGCGGCGTATCTCGGCAAGCAGGTCGCCTTCTATGGCATTGCAGCCGCTTTCATCGCCATAGGTGCTTCCCGCCTGGCCCGGGCCAGGCGTCAGTAGCGCACCGGGGCCCGACGTGGGGGCCCGACCGTGATACCGAGCAGGCCGGTTCGCGGCTGCTCGCCTTGTCGTCAAACACCGCTGGAGACCTATGCCGCCCGAGACACTGATCAGACCCTGCCTGCCCGGCGACGAGCACGCGCTTGCGCTCGTGGGACAGGCCACGTTCCTCGAAACCTTTGCGGGCCTGCTGGCCGGCCCGGACATCATCGCCCACTGCGCCAGCGCCCATGCGGCGGCGTTGTATCGGGGCTGGCTGGCCGATCCCGATTACCAGTTGTGGCTGGTCGAGACGCAGCAGGGCCGTTCGCCGGTCGGCTTCATGGTGGTGGCGCCGGCGCGACTGCCGCTGCCCGATCTCTCCCCACGGGATCGGGAGATCAAGCGCATCTACATGCTGGGCAAGTTCCAGGGTGGCGGCACGGGAAAGAAGCTGGTGGCCGAAGCCCTGGCGCATGCGCGTGCCAGCAGCGCCGCGCGCCTGTTGCTTGGCGTCTACGCGGGCAATACCGCCGCGATCGGGTTTTATGAGCGGGTCGGTTTCGGCAAGCTGGGCAGCCGCCAGTTCGACGTCGGCGGGCAGAGCTACGACGACAACATCATGGGCATGCCGGTGTAACGCGCGGGAGGGCCTGCGCCGCGCGACCCCGGCGCCGGGCACGGAGACACGATGAGTCAGAGTCCCGAACTATTGCGGCGGTTGCTGCGCGCGAAGGACCGGATGGACGCCGCGCCCCATGAGCCGTGGCCGATCAGCCGGCTGGCACAGGTGAGCGCGGTCTCCGAAGCGCACTTTGCGCGTCAGTTCGGGCAGGCCTTCGGCGTGCCGCCGCACCGCTACCTGCTTACACGCCGCATCGAGCGCGCCATCGCCCTGCTGCGCGATACCGACCTGCCCGTCACCGAGGTCGCGTACCAGACCGGCTGGAACAGCCTCGGCACGTTCGGGCGCATTTTTCGCGACATCACCGGCGAAAGCCCTGGCGAACTTCGCGCCCGCGAGCGGCCGGCACCGCACGGACGGGAACAGGCGCCCGAATGCCTGATGCGTGCCGCGCATCGCCCGGATCTCAAGACCGCAGTTTCGGAGAAGCGGCGGCGGGAGGCAGACGGTAAAACAGAGATCCAATCAACGGAGGCTCCATGAATCAAGGCATAAATGTAGCGGGCGTGTATGTGCGCGATCAGGACGAGGCACTGGCGTTCTATGTCGACAAACTGGGTTTTCGCGTGCACACGGATGCCCGCAACGGCGACTACCGGTGGCTCACGGTGCAGCACCCGGAGCAGCCCTCGTTCCAGCTTGGCCTGTTCAAGCCGGGGCCGCCGATGCACGACGCGGCCACCGCGCAGGCACTGTGCGAGGCCGTGGCCAAAGGCGCGATGCCGCCACTGGTGCTGGTGGTGGACGACTGCCGTGCGGCCTACGAGCGCCTGAGCGCCAGCGGGGTCGAGTTCATGCAGGAGCCGGTGGATCGCTACGGCACCGTGGACGCCGGCTTTCGCGACCCTTCCGGCAATGGATGGAAGATGATCGAAAGCTCGCCGTCGCAGGGGGCGCAATGAACCGCGGCGGCTGGATGCGGCAAAGCCATCGCTGGCTGTCCATCGTTTTCACGGCCACCGTGGCCGCCAACTTCATCGCCCGTGCGCTGGCATCGGGCGAACCGCCATCGTGGCTGACCTACTCGCCGCTGCCACCGCTCTTTCTGCAGCTGTTTACCGGCCTGTACCTGTTTGCGCTGCCGTATACCCGCAAGGGACGCGACGCCGCGCAAGCATGACGCCGGCCATGCGCGGACCGCTGTTGACGATGGCCCGGTCGGCCCTGGAGCAGGTCGAACCGCTCGCGGCACAGGGCTGGGCGCCGGCGCAGTCCATCGCCCAACAGTTGCGCTGGTGCGTGGCATTTGCGTCCGGCCAGCCCGGTCAGGATCGCCCCGGCCCGTTCTCCATGGGGCTGATCGCCACGCGGGAGCTGGACATGTACGGCGACAGGCCCGAGCTGGCGGAGCTCATCAACCAGGTTCAGCAGGAAGTCGAGCGCGCGCTGGCGTAGTCTCCGTGCGACGGGCGGCTCGCCGCCGCCTCATTGCAGCGTCTGGCCACTGAGCTACGGAGGCATCATGAAAGCACTGATCGCTGGAATCGTCTTGCTGGTCGTGTCCATGGCGACCTCGGCACAACAACCCCTGAATGCCGACCTCGCCGTGCGGCAGACAGTGCAGGCTTTCTATGCGGCCTTCAACGCCCACGGGTTCGACCATGCGGCCGATTTCACCACCGACGACTGGAACCACATCAACCCGTATGGCGGCAGGACCCGCGGCCGCGCACAGGTTCTGACGGAGCTGCATCAGGTGCACGGCAGCTTCCTCAAGGGCGTATCGGACAACATCGAGCAGCTGGACGTGCGATTTGCGGGCGAGGACGCCGCGGTCGCGACCGTGACCAGCCGCATGAGCACGTTCACCAGCCCGGACGGCATAAGGCACGTGAACGAGCAGCACATACGCACGTTCGTCCTGGCCAGGCGCGGTCCGCGGTGGTTGATCATGCAGGATCAAAATACCGTGGTGACCTCACCGCCGGGGCAATGAGGCACGAGCTGCAGGTTTACGCATGCGGCGCGACGGTCAGGCTGAATGCCTGGAAGCGCCTACCGTTCCCACCTGACAACGAGGAGCACGCCATGGCCAGCAAAGCCGATATCGCCACCGAGTTCCTGTCCCTGTGCGCATCCGGAAAGGTGCGGGAAGCCTACGACCGCCACGTCGCCGAAAACTTCCGGCATCACAATGCCTATTTCCCCGGCGATCGCGATTCCCTGCTGACCGCGATGGAGCAAAGCGCGCAGTCCGAGCCGAACAAGTCGTTCACCGTGCGGCAGACGATAGAGTCGGCCGATCGTGTCGCGGTGATGTCGCACCTGCGCCGCGCGCATGTCGATCTGGAGTACGCCGTGGTCCACATCCTTCGCTTCGAGGAGGGCAGGATTGCCGAGATGTGGGACGTGGCCCAGGAAATCCCGCGGGACTCCCCAAACCAGCTCGGCATGTTCTAGCCTCGGTGGCCCGCCCCGATCGCACCGAGCAGGAACCACAACATGAAAATCACCGTTGAAGCCCTCGCCCACGCGCCCATCGCCAAGGTCTGGGCGGCCTACACCACGCCACAGGACATCAAACTGTGGAATGCCGCGTCCGCTGACTGGCACACCACCCGCGCCAACGTCGACCTGCGCGTGGGCGGCGAATTCTCGTCGCGCATGGAGGCGAAGGACGGCAGCGTCGGCTTCGACTTCGCCGGCACCTACACCCGGGTCGAGCCACGCACCTTGATCGAATACACGTTTGGCGACCGGGTGGGCCTGGTCGAATTCGTGGCGGTTCCGGAAGGGATCATGGTTCGCGTCACTTTCGACGCGGAAACGGACAACCCCGTCGAGATGCAGCGCCAAGGCTGGCAGGCCATCCTGGACAACTTCGTCAGGTACGTCGAAGGCCATCGTTGATGGCGCGACCGGCCGACGCGATTCCGACGTTGATGCACCGACCACGCCTTCCGTCGCGGCTTCTGCTTGGCGCGTCCTGCGCATGCGCCATGGCGGCGGCGGTGTTCGGCTTTTTCTATTACACGCTTTATTGGCGCTACCGCGGATTGTTCAACGAGGACGGCCGCTATCTCGATCCGCACGACCTGGTCGTGCATCACGCACAGGACGCGATGCTCGCGCTGCCGGCATGCGGGTTCGCGCTGCTGGCTATCGTCTTGTTTGCCTTCGGCAGGATCCATCGCCGGTCGGAAACGGAAACCCCATGAGTGACTGTTGCTCCAGCAAGGCCTGCCAGCTCGATGCGTTGCGGCGTCGGCAGGCGTCGACGCTGAAGATCGTGCTGCTGATCAACGCGGTGATGTTTTTCGCCGAATTCGCTGCCGGATGGGCAGCGGGGTCGGTGGCCCTGGTCTCGGACTCGCTGGACATGCTCGGCGATGCACTGGTCTACGGTTTCAGCCTTTATGCGGTAACGGAGAGCCTGCGGACGAAGGCGGTGGCGGCCCGGATCAAGGGCCTCATCATGGCCGCGTTTGCGCTGGCGGCGTTTGGCCAGGTGGTCTACCGGCTGCTGGTGCCGCAGGTCCCGGCCTTCGAGGCGATGGGCGCCATGGGCCTGCTGGCGTTGCTGGCCAATGGCGTGTGTTTCACCCTGCTGTGGCGCCATCGCACCGACGACATCAACATGAGTTCGGTGTGGTTGTGCTCGCGCAACGATCTGGTTGCCAACGTGTCGGTCATCGCCGCGGCCGGGGGCGTGTTGCTGACGCGTTCGGCGTGGCCTGACATGGTGGTGGGCATCGCCATTGCAGCGCTTTTCACCCGGTCCGCGATCACGGTGCTGTCGCAGTCGCGGCGTGAGCTTCGCCGCGCCGACGCTGAGCATCAGCCAAACGAATCGATTCCCGCAGGACGACTCCATGACTGAAACGGGCGAAAAATCCACGTTCAAGACGAAGCTGCTTGGTCCTGCCCATGCCGGCAAGGGCGCGCCTTGGGCGTTCCTGATCCTGCCCAAAAGCGCCAGCGACCGGCTTCCGCGGCGCGGCAGGACCACGGTGGACGGCAGCCTCAACGGCCACGCCTTCCAGGCCACGCTGGAACCGGATGGTCAATTGAGCCACTGGCTGAAGGTCGACAAGGCGCTGCGCGAGGCGGCCGGCGTGCAGGTGGGCGAGATGGTTACGGTGCGGATCGATCCAGCCGCGAAGGAGCCGGAACCCGAGATGCCATCCGATCTGCGTGACGCGCTGGCCGCGTGCCCGGAGGCGCGCACGGTTTGGGACGACACCACGACGCTGGCGCGGGTGGACTGGATCCACTGGATCGAGTCGGCCAAGCAGGCCAAGACGCGGCAGAAGCGGGTGAACGAAGCCTGCGACAAGCTCCGCTCCGGGCAGCGGCGGGTCTGTTGTTTCGATCCGTCCGGCTTTTACAGCAAGAGCCTCAGCGCGCCCAGAGCGGCAGAGCCGGACGCATGACCCGGGCCGCCGGATTGCGCATGCGGCACCTTCCCTGCCTTGCGCTTTTCTCCGCCTTCAGCGCCATCGCGGGTTCGGCGCCACCGCTGCCGATCCAGCCCGGCCAGTACACGTTCCGGCACCGGTTCGCCGAGCAGCCCGACATGCCGAGCATCTCCCTCACGGCGAAAATCCGCGGCCACCACATCGTGCTGATCAACCCGGGCAGGGCCCGCGTGTTTCCGCACGGCGTGGTGGCTGAAGGCACCTTGATGTGGAACGTGGCGATCAAGCAGTGGGTGATCGGCACGGAGGCGTCAGACAGCACCACCACCGAAGCCGGTGGCTGCAGCGAGGGACCGGAAGTGGTCGACCTGGTGAACCGTGTCTACTGGACGTGCTGAGGGCGTGGGCGATTCGACGACGCGCCTGCCGTCGCGCCGCATCGTAGGGCACACAGAACCGCTACCG
>DATJCF010000225.1:0-8872 GCA_035514935.1 Rhodanobacter sp.
GCAGGCGAAGCTGGGCACGCAGTTCAGCCAGAACGTGCTGGCCGAGGTCAACGACTCCGCCGTGGTGGTGGACACGAAGGAAGAACTCGCCGGCCTCACCGACGAGCAGATCGCTGCCGCCGCCAAGGCCGCGAAGGAGAAAGGGCTGGACGGCAAGTACGTCATCGCCCTGCTCAACACCACCGGCCAGCCGCCGGAAGCGCAGCTGCAGAACCGCGCGCTGCGCGAGCGCCTGCACAAGACCTCGATCGCGCGTGGCAGCCGCGGCAACAAGTACGACAACACCGCCATCGTGTCGCAGGTGCTGAAGCTGCGCGCGGAGAAGTCGAAGATGCTTGGCTATCCGACCTACGCTGCCTATGTGCTGGCCGACGAGACCGCGAAGACGCCCGAAGCGGTCAACGCCATGCTCACCCAGCTGGCGCCGCCGGCGGTGGCCAACGCCAGGCGCGAAGGCGCGGCGCTGCAGGCGATGATCGACAAGGAGCAGGCGGCGAAAGGCGAGCCGACATTCCAGCTGGCGCCGTGGGACTGGGCGTACTACACCGAGAAGGTGCGCGCCGAGAAATACAACTTCGACGAGAGCCAGCTGAAGCCGTACCTCGAGATGAAGAACGTGCTGGAGAACGGCGTGTTCTACGCCGCCGGCCAGCTCTACGGGCTCAGCTTCAAGCAGCGTACCGACCTGCCGGTCTACAACCCGGACGTGCTGGTGTACGACGTGTTCAACGCCGACGGCACGCAGCTGGCGATCTTCCTGGCCGACATGTACGCGCGCCCGTCCAAGCGCGGTGGCGCGTGGATGAACTCCTACGTGGAGCAGTCCGGCCTGACCGGCAACCTGCCGATCGTCGCCAACCACCTCAACATCACCAAGCCGGCGAATGGCCCGACCCTGCTGACCTGGGACGAGGTGACCACCGCGTTCCACGAGTTCGGCCATGCGTTGCACGGCATGTTCTCGAACGTGAAGTACCCGTACTTCAGCGGCACCAGCGTGCCGCGCGACTTCGTCGAGTTCCCGTCGCAGGTCAACGAGATGTGGTCCGACTGGCCGAGCGTGCTGGCCAACTACGCCAAGCATTACCAGACCGGCGAGCCGATGCCGCAGGCACTGCTCGACAAGGTGCTGGCCAGCTCGAAGTTCAACCAGGGTTTCGCCACCACCGAGTACCTCGGTTCGGCGATGCTCGACCAGAGCTGGCATCAGGTCGGTGCCGACAAGATCCCCGCCGCTGACGGCGTGATGGCGTTCGAGGCGGCCGCACTGAAGGCGAACGGTACCGACTACACGCCGGTACCGCCGCGTTATCGCACGCCGTACTTCAGCCACATCATGGGCGGCTACGCGGCCGGCTATTACGCCTACATCTGGTCGGAAGTGCTGGATGCGAACACGGTGCAGTGGATCAAGGCCAACGGTGGCCTGACCCGTGCCAACGGCGATCGTTTCCGCCAGACCCTGCTGTCGAAGGGCGGCAGCAAGGATGCACTGCAGCTGTTCCATGATTTCTCGGGCCACGAACCGCAGATCAAGCCGTTGCTCGAGCGTCGTGGGCTGGATGCGGCGATCGACTGATCGGGATTTCATCCGCTGAAAAACCAGGGCCGCGCGGAGTGATCCGTGCGGCCTTGTTGTTTCGGCAGGTCGCCGACAGTGGCGCATAAAGAAACCCGCGGAGGGGGAGTCTGCGGGTTTCGGGGGGAGTCCATCTTTGTATGCGTGAAACCGGAGGGGAGCCGGGTCACGCGGTGGGAGCGCTGTCTCACGACATGGGCTTTACTGTACTACATGGTTTGTTAATGAAACATAACCTGACGGGCCGTCCTGCGGCTCGCCCTCCGAAGGAGGACGAAAGCCCCTGCTTTGGAAATGTCGATACACCGGATACAGGAACAAGCAGGAGCCTCGCGCACGGGGTACGCTCCTGCAGGGGGTTTTCTGCCCGCAAAAATGGCGGCAAGACGGGTGTCAGGGAGTGAACCTGGGGCCGTCGGGTCTCACCGGCGCAACTCCAACAGCAAGACGCCGTGTGCGGCGACCGCGTGATTCACTGCAGACAGATTGCCCAGGCTCCTCGCATCCCAGACGTCGCGCACGGAATAGTTGCCATCCGCAAGCCCGTACTTCGCAAATCCGGCTTTCACCGTAGTTGCCGAATCGCCGGTGTTGAACAGCGCCAGGTAGTCCGCCCCATCCGCATGCGACGTCCATGCGATGACCGCTCCATCCTGTCCCGCGAGACGTTGGCCTTCGCCGCGCTGGTCCATCGCGATCACCGCGGGGTTGGTCAGCAGCGCCTGGGTCCAGCCATCCAGTCTGGTGAGGTTGCCGCCGAAGAACAGCGGCGAGCGGGCGATGGACCACAGCGTCACCAGGGTGCGTTGTTCGTCGCGGGTCAGCCGTGTGGTTCGCGGTTTGCCCTCACCGGGAACCGGGCTCAGCCAGCCCAGCGGCAGCATGTCGGCGTCGGGCCAGTTGCCCGGCTTTACGTGGCCGGCCCAGCCCGCGATCACGGCGAACTGCGCTTTCACGTTCTGCGACCACTCGCCGTTGTCTTCCCAGTGGTCCCAGACATCGTTGGAGATGCGCCAGAGCTGTGCGTTCCGGCCGAGCTCCGCGGCTTGTTCCAGCGGCGCGGGGCCGGGCGAGAGGCTCAGGATCATGGGCCGGCCCGTCTTCACGATGGCGCGGTGGATCATGCGGATCTCGTCGCCCTTGTACGGATGGGAGGCGATGCAGTCGACCTTGATGTAGTCCACGTTCCAGCTGGCGTACTGCCGCATCAGCGAGTCGTACCAGGCCTGGCCCGCGGCGTTGTCCTTCACGCCGAAGTTGTCGGGATTCCACGGGCAGGTATCGCTGGTATCCGCCGCCTCCACGGCGTGGAACGCGCTGCCTGCGATCGGCAGGTTGCCGGCCACGGCCTGCTTGGTGATGCCGCGGATGATGTGGATGCCGAACCTCAGCCCCTGCGCGTGGACGTAGTCAGCCAGCGGCTTGAATCCTGCTGTTCCCCTCGCCGTGGCGAAACGATTGATTGCCGGTTCGTAGCGCCCGTTCGCATCGATGCGGTAATGCAGCGTCTCGGGTTGGGACGCATCCTGCGGATTGGCCAGATACCAGCCCTCATCGACCACGGCGTACTGGTAGCCGGCCGCCTTCAGCCGCGTCGCCAGCACGTCCACATTGGCGCGGTACTGTGATTCGTCGATGGTCAGGCCATAGGAATCCCAGCTGTTCCAGCCCATCGGCGGCGTGGGGGACAGCGTTTGCTGCCGGGCTGCTACCGGCGTGCCGGTGGCGAGAAGCGCCGCACCGGCAATCCACCACAAGGTCTTCAACATGGCTGCGCCTTTTCCGGAAGGACGAAAGGGACGTGCATTACCCCATGCGGCAAAGCCATTCCGGCGCGGTGGTTTGCGCGACTTCACCGGCAAGCGGCTTATGGACGTCTGAACAGGATGAACGCTACCACGGTAGCCGGCCACGCGGAGGTGTCCATCGGTCAGGAGCGCGACGGTGCGCGCTGCCACCGCATCGTGCTGCGCCGACTCACGCCGGAATGAGCCGTCGCGCGCTGGCAAGGTTGGCGATCAGCTCGTCGCGTGTCTGGTGTTCATGCGCAAACCACGCGGGTTGCCCGGGGCCGCTGCGCCACGATTCGCTCAGCGGGCCGGCGTCGACCGTATCGAAACCGAACTGGTCGTACAGCCGCGTCACGAGTTCCACCGCCTCGGGGCAGTCACTCGACACTGACAATACATGGCGGCCGGGAGTGCCGGCCGGGTTGCCGGACAGAAAGAGACGGGCCGCCTGGATATGGGTGAAGGCTTGCGCCACTTTCGAGCTGGGAAGCTGCTGCTGGCGCAGCTCGTGCACGGTCTTTTCACCCGAATCGAGCATCGGGTAATGGCCATCGCGCCAGGACATGTAGTTGTTCGTGTCGAGCACGATCTTGCCCGCGAGCGGTGCCACGGGCATGTTGTTGGTCAGCTTGAGCGGAACGGCGATGATGACGAAATCGCCTGCATCGGCCGCGCCGGCTGCGGTTGCGGCGCGCGCCGACGGGCCGAGCTCATCGACGAGCTGCTTCAATGTCTCCGGCCCCCGTGAATTGGCCAGGATCACCGCGTAGCCATTGGCGATTGGCCGCCGTTGCGAGCTGACTGCCGACCTCGCCTGCGCCGATGATGCCGATGGTGGTCATGGGTGTGTCATCGGTGCGGGGTCACAGGGTCGGGACATGATGGCGTCCTGGATCGGGAAGTCGGTTGGCAAGCGCGGATGGCCGCGAACGTGGGTCAGATCTGATAGCCGCCGCTGACGTCGAGCACGCCGCCGGTGATGTAGCCGGCATCGGGCCCGACCAGAAAGCAGACCATCGCCGCCACTTCCTCGACGGTGGCGATGCGGCGGATCGCATGAAGATCCATGACCGCGTCCGGCAGGTTGTCGGCCACGCCTGCAGCCATGTCGGTCGGCATGATGCCGGGCTGCACGACGTTCACCGTGATGTTGCGCGGGCCAAGGTCACGCCCGACACCCTTCGCGTAGCCGAGGATGGCCGCCTTGGTGCCCGCATAGTCGGCCACGCCGGGGAAGGCGACGCGACTGCCAAGGCCCGAGCCGATGAAGACGATGCGCCCGCCGTCGGACAGCTTCGATGCGGCGGCACGCGTGGTAGCCACTGTGCCCAGGACGTTGACGCGCCATTGGTGATCGAGGCCTTCGGTATCGAGCTCGGGATCATCAACGGTTCTGCCCTGCACGGCGATACTGGCGTTGTTCACGAGAATGTCGAGCTTGCCGAAGTGCGAGACAACGGTGTCGATCAGCGACCCGGCCGCCGACAGGTCGGCCTGGTCGCTCTGGATCGCCAGGGCGCGAACGCCGAGCGCTTTCAGTTTGCCGACGACGGCCTCGGCCTTCTCCGTTGACGCCACATAGCTGATGGCCACATCGGCGCCTTTCCCGGCGAGCGCCAACGCGGTGGCTGCGCCGAGTCCACGCGATCCGCCGGTGACGAGTGCAACCTTGCCTGCCAATACTTTCTGCATGAAAAAACTCTCTTTGAAGGGGGGGGGAGCGGCAGCCGGAGCGGCCGCCATGAAACGTACCAATCGTTACGGTAACGAACGTTATGGAATTAGACGCGTGCCGTCAAGCGGTTTAATATCGATCGTTATGAAAAAAGCCGAGGCGATCTGATGGGCCGTCAGCGCGAGTTCGACGTGGACCAGGCGTTGGACGCGGCGTTGTGCGTGTTCTGGCGCAAGGGCTACGAGGGTGCGTCGTACACCGACCTGACCCAAGCCACCGGCGTCGAGCGGCCCGCGCTGTATACGGCGTTCGGCAACAAGGAGGCGCTGTTCCGCCGCGCGCTCGAACGCTATTACGACGATTACATGGATTTCATCCCGGCGGCGCTGGAACAGCCGACCTCGCGGAAGGTGGCCGAGCACATCCTGCGCGGAGCCGCCGAACTGAATACGCGGTACCCGGATCGCAAGGGATGCCTGGGCGTTCAGGGTGCCCTGGCGGGCACGGACGACGCCGAACCGATCCGACGCGCCCTGATCGATGCGCGCGCCAACGGCGAGGCATCGCTACGCCGCCGCTTCGAGCGGGCCCGGGACGAAGGCGATCTGCCGGAGACGGCCAACTGCGCGGCGCTGGCGGCGTTCGTGTGCACCGTGCTGCACGGCATGGCGGTGCAGGCCAAGGCCGGCTTCAGCCGTGAGGTACTGGACGCGATCGTCGACCAGGCCTTGTCGACCTGGCCGTCCAAACGCCGCCGCCGGCCGGCGGGTTGACGACGGTAGCGTGGGGCAGCGTCGATTGAGAACGCGGCCCGCTCAAGCCCGATACGTTTCTATAGCTTGTACGCCTGTTTCGGCAGCCGGTAGGCCAGATCCACCGCCACCTCCACCGCCTCGTCCTCGTCCAGCCGATGCTCGGCTACCAGTTTGGCCAGGAACGCGCAGTCGATGCGGCGGGCCACGTCGTGGCGGGCGGGGATGGACAGGAAGGCGCGGGTGTCGTCGTTGAAGCCGACGGTGTTGTAGAAGCCGGCGGTGCTGAGGGTCTGCTCGCGGAAGCGCCACATGCCCTCGGGCGCATCGTGGAACCACCATGCCGGGCCCAGCAGCAGGCACGGGTAATGGCCGGCCAGCGGACCCAGTTCGCGCGAGTAGGTGCTTTCGTCCAGGGTGAACAGGATCAGCCGGAAGTCGGGTTCGTTGCCGAAGCGGTCCAGCAGCGGTTTGAGTGCGTGCACGTATTCGGTGCGCACCGGGATGTCGGCGCCCTTGTCGCGGCCGAACTTCTCGAACAGGCCCTGGTTGTGGTTGCGGAAACAGCCGGGGTGCAGCTGCATCACCAGGCCGTCGTCCAGGCTCATCGCCGCCATTTCGGTGAGCATCTGGCCGCGGAAGATGGCCGCTTCCGCGGGCGTGAATTGGCCGCGCACGATCTTGTCGAACAGCTTGCGCGCCTCATCGACCGGAAGATCCGCGGTGGTGCAGTCGGGGTGGCCGTGGTCGGTGGAGGTGGCGCCCAGCGAGGCGAAGAAGGCGCGGCGCTGGCGGTGGGCGCGCAGATAGCCTTCCCACGTATGGACGTCCTCGCCGGTGATCTCGCCGAAGCGCTGCAGTGCCGAGGGAAATTGCTCGTGCTCGGGATCGATCACCGGATCGGGCCGGTACGCGGTGATGACGCGCCCGGACCAGCCGCTGTCACGGATTGTCGCGTGGTGCGCCAGCGGGTCCAGCGGCGATTCGGTGGTGGCGATCACTTCGATGTTGAAGCGCTCGAACAGCGCGCGCGGGTGGAATGCGTCGGTCTGCAGCGCCTCGGTGATGGCGTCGTAGTACACGTCCGCATTGCCCGCATCCAACTGCTGGCGCAGGCCGAACACTTCATGGAATACATGGTTCAGCCACATCGACGAAGGCGTGCCGCGAAACAGGTGGAAGCGCTCGGCAAACAGCCGCCACGCCTCGCGCGGATCGACCGCCGCACGCGTGCCATCGCGGCGCGGAATACCCAGCGCGTCCAGCGGCACGCCCTGGCTGTAGAGCATGCGGAACACGTAGTGATCGGGCACCAGCAGCAGCTCGGCGGCGTTGGCGAACGGCGCGTTGCCGGCGAACCACGACGGGTCGGTGTGGCCGTGCGGGCTGACGATGGGCAACTGCGCCACCTGCGCATACAGCCTGCGCGCGATGGCGCGTTGCGCGGGGTCGGAGGCGAACAGGCGGTTCTCGTCCAGGACGAGCGGCTTTGACTGGGACGGGTTTCCGGCAAGGCTCATGGCGATGGCGTATCAGCAGTGGGGAATGGCTCCATTCTCCTCGCAAAGGAGGGCAACGGAGGCGTGATCAACGGCGGATGCTTTCGGGTGCGCCGAGATAACTGTCGCGCAGCGGGCCACGCACGATCTCGATGCGCTGGAATACCACGCCCGGATCGATGCGCCACAGCGTCAGCGTCTGCGCGCCGGCCCGGGCCTTGTGCCGCGACACCACGACGTCGACGCTGTTGGCGACGGCCTTGTTCCAGGCCATGAAATCCGCCTTGCCCGGCGTGGGGTCGAGCTTGATCGTCACGATTTGCGGCTTTTCGTCACCGATCGAGACGCCGAAGCGCAGCCCGTCGCCGCCGCGGAAATCGAGCGTGGGCGACACGGTGACGCGCACCTCCACCTCGCCATCGCGTTGCAGCCATACCGGGTATTCCAGTCGCGGACCGTTGCCGCCAGCCGTGCTGCTCGGCGCCGTGGCCGGCTGGGCGGTGACCGCGGAAACGGTGCGGCCCAGGTTGGGTATCGTGGTCCACTGCACGCCGTCGCCATCGACCTTGCGCGCATAGTGCGCCGCTTCGATGGCCACGACGCCACCACTTTCGATGAAGCCGCTCATGCGCGTGTCGTCGCGCCGTACCGGCACGTCGATGTGCACCTCGGTGCCGTCACTGCCGCGCACATACAGTTCGGCGGTGCGCGCGCCCGGCGGTACGGCTTTCCAGTCCACGTCCAGCCGCAGCTTGCTGGCATCGGTGACCTTGCCGCTGGCCGGCGTGACCCGCAACCACGGCTGTGACGGCTTCGCCTCGAAGGTGAACGGCGCGCCGCCGCGATTGAACACCACCACCGCCTGCGACGCGGCGCCGTACGATTCCAGCGGCGCCAACTGCGCGCTTTGCGCCACGTGTGGCAGCGCACGCGTGTCGCCCTCGATCGCCACGCCCATCACGCCGTCGGCCGGCACATCCACCCGCGACAGCGCCGGCATCACGTTGCGCTCGGGCTGTTGCCAGTAGGTATAGCCGATGTGCGTTTGCGACATCATGTGGGCCCACTTGCCGCCGGCGATGTCCTGCTCGTAGACGCGTGCCAGCTCGGCATCGCGCGCGAACAGGCGCTCGGCCTCCTTCGCCCACGCGTTGGCCGAGGCGCGGCCCTGCTGTGCGTAGAGCCGGTTGCGCGCCACCGCCACGTACAGCGCATTGAGGTTCGCGCTGGCCAGGATCGGATATTCGACCAGTTCGTAGTACGCGTCGCGATACGTGCCGCCCAGTACCTTGCCAATGCGCTGCGCCTTGTCGACCAGCGCCTGCCAGTCAGCCAGCACGCGGTCGGCCTCGTGGTAGTTCGTGAGGCTGAACGTGTCGGGCGACAGCAGCTCCGGCTTGCGCCGCGCGTTGTACTGCGTGTAGCGGGTCAGCAGTTCGCCGATGTCGGCGGCGTGTTCGGTGCCGAATTGTTGCGCGGCCCAGGCGGCGGCATAGCCGTCCAGTCGCTGCAGCGTCATCGCCTGCGGGTTCCACGCCAGGTCGAGGAAGAAGCTGGTCGGAAATTCCAGCGGCTTG
>DATJCF010000226.1:0-15049 GCA_035514935.1 Rhodanobacter sp.
ACGCTCGAGTTCGACGAGCGCCCCGCTCACCAGATCCTCGTCCACGAGATGCCGCGGCAGGTGCCCCCAGCCCAGTCCGGCTTTCAGCAAATCCCGTTTCGCGCCGAGGTCGTTGACCAGCCACTGGCGCTTGCCGGCCACGCCCTCCTGGGTTTTGTCCGCACCGGGCTGGTTGTCGGTGACGATGATCTGGGTGTAGCGGCCGAACTCGTCCACGGGGATGGGCTTGGGGGTCGAGGCCAGGGGAAAGGTCGGCGCACATACCGTCACCATCTCTTCCTCGCGCAGCCAGTGGCGCTCGATGGCATGCGGGTTCACTTCCGGCACGTCGTTGATGGTGACGGCCAGGGCACACACTTTTTCCAGCACCAGCTTTTCGCCGCCCTGCATGGTGGTGATGCGCAGGTTGATCGCGGCGGTGGGGAATTCTCCTTGCAGCGTGCGCAGGCAGTCGATCAGGTGGGCGCGCGCGAAGTAGGCGTCGACCGCCACCGACACCTGCGGCACGCCGGCCTTGGCGATCGAGCCGGCGCGGTTCTTCATTTCCTCCGTGCGCGAGATCACCGCCCGAGCGTCGGGCAGGAGGCTGCGCCCCGCCGCGGTGAGCTGCGCCTTGCGCGTGTTGCGCTCGAACAGTTCGACGTCGAATGCGCTTTCCAGCGCCTTGATCGCGTGGCTGATGGCCGACTGCGCCCGCGCGAGCTTGCGCGCCGCGCCCGAGAAGCTGCCCTGGTCGCACACCGCCACGAACGCACGCAGCTGATTGATGGTGACGTTGTCGAGCATCAGCTATCCAGAAACTAGATCGTATTAAGCGATGTTTCGTCAATTGTGTTGATGCGTCAAGCGACCCAGATCGTTTGGGTAACCGGCCCGCAGGGGCCAGAACCACTTCAATCCCCTTACTGAAAAGGATCATCACCATGACGTACGCCATCATCGGTTTCGGCTCCATCGGCCAGGCGCTCGCCCGCGCGTTCGCCCGCAACAACATCGAAGTCACGGTCGCCAGTCGGCGGCCGCCCGAAGCGCTGTTGCCGCAGGCACAGGCGATCGGCCCCAAGGTCATCCCCGGGACATTGCAGGAAGCGGTCAAGGCGGACGTGATCATCCTGGCGGTGCTGTTCGAGGGGCATCGGGACATCGGCAAGCTGCTTCCGGATTGGAAGGGCAAGACGATCATCGACGCGATGAACACGAACGACCCCGTCGAGACGCTCGACAACCTCCCCTCTTCCGCCTTCGCCGCCAAGTCGTTCCCCGGCGCCGGGTTCGTGAAGGGCTTCAACCACCTGCTGTCACGCACCCTGGCCACCGACCCCAACGTCGAGGGCGGCCACCGCGTCGTGTTCCTGTCCAGCGACGACGAAGCAGCCGCATCGCAAGTGGCGGATGTGGCCAAGCGACTCGGCTTTGCCCCCGTCTATCTGGGCAAGTTCGACGAAGGTGGCGCCTTGGTGCAGGCACGCGGCCGCGTCTGGGGCCCGCTGATTTTCCAGGACCTGTTCAAGCAGCAGCCGTAAGCGCGTACGCGACAAGATCGCGATCGGCCCGCAACCCCCATCACCGTTTTGAAAACAGCACCCCCCAATCTTGAGAATTCATGACATGAGCAAGTTGAGTGGAAAGACTGCCGTGATCACCGGCGGCGCCACCGGCATTGGCTTCGCGGCTGCGCAGCGCTTCATCGACGAAGGCGCCTTCGTCTTCATCTACGGCCGTCGGCAGGAAGCACTCGACGCCGCGGTGGCGAAGCTCGGCCCCAACGCCCGCGCGGTGAAGGGTTCGGTCTCCAACCTGGTCGACCTCGATCAGCTCTACGCGGCGGTGAAGGCCGAGCGCGGCACCCTCGACATCGTGTTCGCCAATGCCGGCGCGGGAAGCCAGCTGGCACTGGGCCAGATCAACGCCGCGCACATCGACGAAACCTTCGACACCAATGTGAAAGGCACGATCTTCACGGTGCAGAAGGCGCTGCCGCTGATGGGCCAGGGCGGATCGATCATCCTGACCGGATCGAGCGCCGGCACCACGGGTGCCCCGGGCATGACCGCCTACAGCGCGAGCAAGGCGGCCGTGCGCAACCTCGCCCGGACCTGGGCGGAGGACCTGAAAGGCACCGGCATCCGCGTCAACGTGCTGTCGCCCGGGGCGACGGCGACCGAGCTGGCGAAGGACGCGTTGGGCGAGGAAGGCCAGAAGGTCTTCGCCGCGATGACGCCGCTGCAGCGCATGGCCGATCCCTCGGAGATCGGTGCGGTCGCCGCCTTCCTCGCCTCGTCCGACAGCAGCTTCATGACCGCCAGCGAGGTTGCGGTCGACGGCGGCCTGGCGCAGCTCTGACACGCCACGCCCGGCCGGCATCCGCCGCCGGGCGTTCAGAGGTCATGTCACTCGGGAGGACGCCATGTACCCGCACGCCAGGCAATCCGAGTTGCTGCATTTCGCACGAGCCGAGGCCGGCTCCAGCGTCATCGATGTGTATTCGGTGGCGGGGAGTGGACCGCCCTCTTCTCCGACATCGTCGGAGCCGAAGGACGGGTCTGCAGCTTCGTGCCGGCCGAGATCGCCCATCTCAACAACGGCCCGGTCGGCCGTGCTCGAACGCTGGCAGGCCAGCCGGGACGAGAGAATGCACTGGTTGTCTCGGCGGACCTGATGGCCCTGCCCAAGGTCGCGCCACCGGCGGATGTGCTGTGGGTGCACCTGCAGGAAGGAAATGTTGAGCCCGACCAGAATCGGCTTCGTCCGTTTAGCCGTCCATTTCATTTCGATCCGGGTGACGCGCCGACGCCACCTGCGGCCCGCACACGCTCAGGAGAATCAGGTCATGCCAGTCGCGGCGCCCGCACCTTCAGCCCTTGTCCGCCCATTCACCGTCGCGATCCCGGATGCCGAGATCGAGGACTTGAAGCAGCGGCTGGCCCGAACGCGTTGGCCGGCTCCGGAAACCGTCGCCGACTGGTCGCAAGGTGTCCGCCTGGGCCACGCAAAATCGCTCATCGATTATTGGGCGCGGGAATACGAGTGGCGCCGATTCGAA
Source organism: Rhodanobacter sp. (assembly GCA_035514935.1). Lineage (GTDB taxonomy): Bacteria > Pseudomonadota > Gammaproteobacteria > Xanthomonadales > Rhodanobacteraceae > Rhodanobacter. Next base: position 3,044 of record DATJCF010000226.1, read on the forward strand.
TCCCGGCTCAATCGTTTCCCGCAATTCCTGACCACGATCGACGGGCTGGATATCCACTTCATCCATGTCAGATCAAAGCATCCGAACGCGATGCCGCTGATCCTGACCCACGGATGGCCCGGTTCGATCATCGAGTTCCTGAAAATGATTGGTCCACTGACCGACCCGGAAGCTTTCGGCGGAAACGCCGACGATGCATTCGACGTCGTGATCCCGTCGCTGCCCGGCTTCGGGTTTTCCCAGAAGCCGGCCGAAACGGGCTGGTCGGTTTCGCGTATCGCCGCCGCCTGGGCGGAACTCATGAAGCGCCTTGGCTATGCGAAATGGGCCGCCCAGGGCGGTGACTGGGGTGCCGTCGTCACTTCCGTTCTCGGGTTGATGCAGCCCGAGGGGCTGCTCGGCATCCACTTGAACAGCCAGTACGCCTTTCCCGCACAGCTACCCGACACGCTGTCGCCCGACGAGCAATACGCCGTGGACACCCTCGCCCTGTACAACGGCGACATGGGTGGCGCAAATCACCTGCAGGGAACGAAGCCGGCAACCATCGGGTTCGCCCTGGCAGACTCGCCGGCGGGCCAGGCGGCCTGGATCTACGACAAGTTTCAAGCCAAGACCGACAACCACGGACTCGCCGAGGACGCCCTCGACAGGGATGAGATCCTGGACGCGATATCGCTCTACTGGTTCACCAACACGGCCGCGTCGTCCGCGCGCATCTACTGGGAGAACAAGGCGGGCAGCATGGCCGGCCCCAAACTGACGCTGCCGGTCGCGGTGACCGTGTTCCCCCGCGACATCCCGCGCCTGCCTCGAAGCTGGATCGAAGACACCTACGCCAACCTGATCCACTACGGTGAGGCCGACCGGGGCGGGCACTACGCCGCCTTCGAACAACCCGAGATCCTGGTCAGCGAAATCCGCACCGGCCTGAGGAGCCTGCGCTCGTGAAGCGACAACGGGGCACGGGGGAAAACCACGGCATCCGGCGTCGTTTGCCTGAGCGATGCATTCCTCGGCGCAAACACCGCGCAAGGACATGTTGATGACGAGGGCCGGACGAAGCGGATCGTTTCGCTATTCCAGATAGGGCGCCAGCACATCCTCGATCCATTTCATGAATGCGCGGACCCGGCGCGACAGATTGCTGCGATGTGCCACGACGAGGGACACGGGAAGCGCCCGGCGACGAAACCCGGGCATGACTTCCACCAGCGCGCCACTCTCCAGGTACGGGCCAACCCCCAACAGTGGCGCCTGAATCAGGCCAAGACCGGCGAGGGCAGCGGCTTCGTAGGTCTGCGCGTTGTTGACGTGCAGCGCACCCGGCAACTGAAGCCGAGCGTAGCTGTCGCCGTCCGGATATTCCCATCCGATCGGTCTTGCGCCCAGCAGCGTCGAGAAATGAATCGTCCGATGCTTCTGGCGCTTCAGGTCCTCCAACGAGCGAGGAATGCCTCGGCGCGCGAGATAGTCAGGGCTGGCCACGTTGACCATGCGCAACGAGCCCAGTGAGCGGGCAATCAGCGTCTCGTCCTTGATGGGCCCGAGCCGCAAGACGCAGTCGAACCCCTCCTTGACCAGATCGACCTGCCGATCCGTACTCGACACCTCCAGCTCCAGCGCGGGGTGAGCTGCCATGAACTGCGGCAAGACCGGCACGATCGCCGTGCGCGCCACCTCGGTCGGAAGATCGATCCGCAGGCGCCCGCGAAGTGCGACGTGATCGCCGGCGAACATCGAATGCAAGTCATCGACTTCGGCAAGCAGGTCGCGGGCGCGCGCATGAAAAACGCGTCCGTCCTCCGTCAACTGCACCCGGCGCGTCGTGCGGTGCAGAAGCCGGACACCGACATCTTCTTCCAGCTTCCGCACCACTGCCGAGGCCCGGCCCTTCTGGATGCCCAGGCTGTCGGCGGCGCGGGTGAAGCTCCCCATTTCCGCCACCGTCACGAAAATGAGGAGGGGTTCGAGATTCTGCATTCTCACTTGGTGCCTCGGCATTGTTCATCACAGAAAGAACAGTCAGTTCGTTCTGACGGAATTTATCAGGCCATGGAGACACAGTAAGTTAAGCCTCGACGTTGGGTGATCCCATCGAGGAACCGGAAACCATGGACCCGCACCACACGACCGAAACCACGACCCTGACCCGCACTTTGTGGGCCGGCCGGCTGATGAGCGCAATGGTCGTTGTCGTTCTGCTGGCGGACGGCGCGATCCAGCTTTTCGCGCCGGCACAGATCGCGAGCATGTTGCAGGAAACCGGGTTCGCGATGGACCTGACCCGCGTCGTGGGTCCGCTCGTACTCGCCTGCGCCATCCTCTACGCCATCCCGGCGACCGCCGTCCTCGGCGCGATCCTGGTGACGGGTTTTCTGGGCGGCGCCATCTGCGCCCACGTACGCATCGGTGAATTGGGATCGCCGCCGGAAATCATCGCCCTGTTGCTGGGCGCGATGACATGGGGCGGCCTCTACGCACGCGATCTCCGCATCCGGGCCCTTCTGCCGCTCATTCGTTGAACCTTCCGGGGCAGTGCCCTGCCCCTCAACTTCAGGAAAAACACATGTTTCTAGTCATGGGAATCACGGGAAAAGTCGGCGGCGCCACGGCAGAGCATCTGCTGGCGCAGGGCAAGAAAGTGCGCGCGCTGGTCCGCCACCGCGAGAAGGCGGTCCACTGGGCGAACCGGGGCGTGGAACTGGTCGATGGCGACTGGAACGATGCGACCGCCATCGAGCGCTCGCTCGACGGCGTCGAAGGCGCGTTCGTCATGCTGCCGCCGATCTGGGCGCCCTCGCCGGATTTCAGGGAAGCCAGGGGCATCATCGCGAACTACGTCGCGGCATTGACCAAGGCCGTACCGCCGCGCGTGGTCGCGCTCTCGTCGATGGGAGCAAACCGGACCAGCGGAGCCGGGCTGATCACCAGTCTGTCGCTGCTGGAGCAAGGCCTTCGCGAGCTGGCGTCGCCGGTCGCGTTCGTGCGCGCCGGTGAGTTCTTCGAGAACTACCTTTACGGCCTCCACGTTGCACACGGCGGCACGCTGCCGGTCTACGGCAACCCGACCAGTCGACAATCAACTATGGTCGCGACCCACGACATCGGCGCCGAAATCGCAACGCTGCTGAGCGGCCCGGCGTGGTCCGGGCATCGGATCATCGAACTCGGTGCCATGGTGAGCGCGGATGAAGTTGCTGCCCAACTGGGCGATGTCCTGCAGCGCGACGTCAAGGCTTTCGCCATCCCGCGCGAAGGATGGCCGGCAGCGTTCGAGCAACTCGGCATTCCGAAGGGTCAGACCGGGCCGGCCGAAGCGATGTACGACGCCCTCAACGCGGGATGGATGAAGCTCGGGGCCGAGGGTACGGAGCACGTTCCGGGCACCACGTCAGCGCGCGATGTCTTCGCGGCGGCTCGGAAGGCCGCGGTGGCGTAGCGCTGCGGATCACCTTCCCTGACCACGCCGTCCGAAGCTACGAACCCGCATACGCCACCCAACCCTTGAACGTGAAAGCCGCATAGAACAGCTCCGGCCGCTCGAAGCCCGCCTGCTCCAGCAGGTCGACTTCGGCTTCGGGAGAAAGCAGCGGGAGACGGCTGGCCATGGCTTCGACCATCGCGGCCGTATTTGCCACCGGCATGCCGTTTGAGATCATGAAGGCCATGTGCCGCTGCAGCCAGCGCCTCTTTTCATCGGGCGCATCGGGAACGCTGTGATGGGCCATCACCAGCGGGGCGCCGGGTTTCAATCGGCGCCGCAGTTCGCGCAGCGTATGCAGGCGTTCATCGATGGACAGGAAGTGCATGGTGAGCAGACAAACCGCGCCATCGAATTCGGTGGCCGGAGCCGCATCGATATAGCCCTCCAGCAACTCCACCCGTGGCGCCAGCGGCCCCAGCGTCTGGACGGCCAATTGCAGCATCGGCGCCGACGGGTCAACACCCACGAGGCGCCACTGCGGATACGCCTCGGCAAAGGCCTTGAGCTCCAGGCCTCCGCCAGCACCGAGCACCAGCACGCGTCCATCAGACGGAACGCGCTCGTGCAGAAGCAGGCCGGCCATCTGATGCAAGGCATGCAGCCCAGGCACCTGACGCGGCGGTCCTTCGGTGTATTTCGCTACTGCCTGGGGATCGTTGAAAGAAGACATGTAGCCCTCGCCGCTTGACATGGGAAAGTTAATGTAACATCGTTTGTTACATGAAACGAGACAGCCGACTTTCCGCCGTACTCCACGCCCTGCTGCACATGGCCGAGCGCGATACGCCGATGACGTCCGATGCGCTGGCGCAGTGCCTGGGCACGCACCCGGTGGTGGTCCGCCGCACCATGGGCCTGCTGCGCGAGGCCGGGCTGGTCACCGCGGATCGGGGCCACGCCGGCGGCTGGCGCATCTCGGCGGATCTCGCCAAGGTCACGCTGCGCCAGCTGCACGAAGCGCTCGGCGAACCCGCACTGTTCGCCGTGGGCAACCGGAGCGAGCAGCCGTCATGCCTCGTCGAGCAGGTGATCAATGCCGCGCTCGACACGGCGTTTGCCGACGCTGAAGCGCTGCTGCTGCTGCGCTTCGAATCGGTCACCCTGGCCGCACTGGCAGCGGATTTCGCGCGCCGTCATGGCGCCCATCGATCGAGGCACCGGCATGAAGCATGACGCGATGAAGCACGACGTGATCATCGTCGGCGGCAGCTATTCGGGCATGGCCGCTGCCCTGCAATTGCTGCGGGCACGCCGCAGCGTGCTCATCATCGACGGCGGCAAACGGCGCAACCGCAGCGCCAGCCACTCCCACGGCTTCCTGGGCAACGACGGCGTCGATCCCGCCGAACTGGCCCGCGTCGCGCGTGCGCAACTCGAGGCGTATCCCACGCTGACCTGGCTGGACGGCGAGGTCGAGCAAGCCAGCGGCACGATGGACAACTTCCAGGTGAGCTGTGCCGACACGATCTACGCCGCCAGACGCCTGCTGCTGGCGATCGGCGTATCGGACCGGCTGCCCGCGATCCCGGGCCTGTCCGAACGCTGGGGCAGGAGCGTCTTCCACTGCCCGTACTGCCACGGCTATGAACTGGACCAGGGCCGCATCGGCGTCATCGCGACGGGACCGATGTCGATCCATCAGGCACAGCTGCTGCCGGAGTGGGGAGACACCACGTTCTTCCTCAACGGCACGTTCGAACTCGACCAGGCGGCCGAGGACGAGTTGATTCGTCGCGGCGTGACGATCGAAACCACCCACATCAGCGCGATCGACGGAAGCGCGGATATCGTCCTCACCGACGGGCGACGAATGAGCTTCGCCGGCCTGTTCACCGCGCCGCACAACGAACCGTCCACGCCGATCGCCGCGCAGCTCGGCTGCGAACGCGTCGAGACCGTGATGGGCATGCAGATAGGCACCGGCGAAACCAGGGAAACCACCATCCCCGGCGTGTTCGCCTGCGGCGACGCCGCCAGGATGCCGCACTCGGTGTCGCTCGCGGTGGGTGATGGCGCGTGGGCAGGCGCGCAGCTTCACCGATCACTGGTGTGGCCGGCGTCGTAGATCGTGATCGTCCGGGAACGCCAAGCTTGCGGGCATGAGTACCGATTCCCGGCTGGTCGAGGGCATGCACATCCGGCAACGTCGCGATGCTCCCGCGTGGACGAGGAGCATCGCGCACACGGTGCGCTCTCGCCGCAAGCGTTATCGATGCGTCAGAAGCCCCGCACCACCTGCAACCACACTCGCGCGGCACTGCGCTTGCCCAGCATGGCTGCATCGCCCAGCGGCACGGCCAGTTGCACCTGCGCCTGCCATTGGCGCGTGCCGACCCAATTGAAGCCGATGCCGGCGCTGCTCAGATTGACGCGGTTGCGACCGGCGAGCCATGGATCAGCGTTGATACGCAAGCTGCCGTGGTCGACAAACACGCTGCCCTCGCAATGGCCGGCACAAGCCCACTCGAGGTCGTGGCGCAGTTCCAGCGTCCCCAACCAGCCGCTGGCGCCGGCCACGCTGGCGACGTCGTAGCCGCGCACGCTGCCCGGGCCGCCCAGCAAAAACTGTTCGGAAGAATCGAGATTGCGGTTGCTGTGCTGGCCGCTGACGCTCGCGTACAAACGGGTGCTCGTGTTCAGCGACTGCAGTCGGGCGAGGCTGGCGTTCCAGTGCGTATAGCTGCCCTGGGTGCGTGCGGTGGCGGCATCCGCCGCCGCGCCCTGATCGAAGCCGAGTTGGCCGTGACCGACGCTGAGGCTGGCGCTGGTGAAGCCGCCGCCCGCCAGGCCGTCGCTGTGCTGGCCATCGACGGTGGCCGTCCATTGGTTGCTGTGGCGGTCGTTGCGCAGTGCGGCGCTGTCGATGCGGTCGCGCAGCTGCTTGTGGTCGAATTGCAAACGGACGTCCAGACGGCTGCTTCGCGTACGCAGCAGCGGCTGCGCCAGCCACGCGCTGGTAGCGCGCGCGGTGCCGTGCGCATCCAGATCGTCGAGCGGGCCACCCAGCGCATACGCCAGCGCCGAGTACGCCGCACCCAGTCGCGTGCCCTGCCCGTTCAATGTGAATTGGTAGGCCAGCCGTCCGTAGTTCATGTCGCGGCCGGCGGTGAGCGCACTGAGGTTCAACTGGTCGCCATGGTGCAGCGGGTTGTTGATGTCGAGGTTGCCACCGACGCGCAGGCGGCCGGTGTAGCGGCTACCGGCATCGTCCATGAACACGCTGCCCTGCAGCGTCGGCGCGGCATCGGCGACCACGCCCAGGGTCGAGGTGCCGGCGTTGGCGCCGGGGCTGAGCGTGGCGTGCGGTGAAACACCGGGCAGCTCGCCGAGCAGCAGCAGGCTGCGATCCAGTGACGACTGGGTCACGACATCATCCGGGCGCAACGGCGCCAGCGTGGCGCGCAGCAGGCCGTCGCTGACGCGGCTGCGATTGTCCAGTTGCACCTGGTCGTAGCGCGCCTCGACCACTGCGATGTGCACGGTGCCGTTGCTCAGTGTTTGCGCCGGCACCAGCGCACGCGCCAGCGGATAGCCGTGCGCGCGGTAGTAGTCGGTGAGGCGCTGCGCCAGCGTGTTGAGCTGGGTCAAGGTCAGCGTGCGCCCTTCGCCCTCGGCCACCAGCGCATGCAACGTGGCATCGTCGAACGCAGTGTTGCCGTCGATCTGCAACTGCGTCACCGCGAACGGCGTGCTGTCGGCGGTGGCATTCGAAGCCGGCGCTTCGATCACCAAACCCGGTTCGGCCCGCGGTTGCTCCGCCGGCTTCGGCTGCACCTGCTGCAGGATCTGGCCGCTATTGGGGATCGTCTGCGCCAGCGTGGCCAGCGGCAGGGCGAACAAGGCCAGCGCCAGCGGCGAGAGACGAAGGCGGGAAGATACAAACATGCAGCGGTCCTTGCGGTGGGCGGATGACAAACGGAAAGAAGGGCTCATGGCAGGCGCACGCCGCCGCCGAGGATATGGATATTCGGGGCATACGACGCGGGGGGTACGTGGCCTGTCGCGGCGTCCTCCTCTTGCTGTTGCAGCCCGGCGACGGCGCGTGCGACGGCGAGCGGCGCGCCGCTCTGGGCCGGTTCGCCTTCCATCAGCTGCAAGGCCGAGGCGTTGCCGGGCGCTTGCGCAAACACGTAGTTGAGCGCGCTGAGGCCACTGCCATTGATGGCGTACTGTCCGGCCAGGCTGGCCGACGTGGCTGACGTGCCCCACGTCAGCGTGCCATCGGTGGCGTCGGCCAGTGTGTCGCCATCGACCAAGCCGGTCACTGCGCCGCTCAGATCGCCCGGCATCTGTCCGACCCGGAAGAAGGCGGGATCCGCGCGATAGGTCAACGTAGCGGGTGTGATGTCGGCCGTCGTGCCTGCGGTGGTGCCGAAGCTGTAGTTGCCGGCGTCGGTGCCCGTGGCGGTAATGCCATTGATGGTGATGCCCTTGCCGGTGCCGGCATTCTTGTTGTCGAAGGCCGCCGAGACGTTGCCGAAGGTGACCACGTCGCCCGATACCAGCCCCGTCGAGCCCAGCGCCGAAATCGTTGCGTCCGTGCTGCCGTCGTAGATCTTGTCCACGCCGGTCGCATTGATCGTTATCGCCTTGGCGGTGATGTCGGCGGTGGTGGTGGCCGTGGTGTTGAAGCGGTAGTTGCCCGCGTCGGCGCCGACCAGGGTGATGCCATCGATGCTGACGGTTTTTCCGGTGCCGGCATGCTTGTCGTTGAAGTGGCCGTTGGCGCTCCCTACGCTCAGGTCATCGCCGGCAATCATGCCGGCGAACGACGCACCACCCAGATCGAGGGTGACGGCCGTGGTGCCGTCGTAGATCTTGTCCGCAGCGGCGCCGCCGATGGTGATCGCCTTGGCGGTGATCGAGCTGGTGCTGTTGTCGACGTAGGTGATGTCGTAGTTGCCACCGCCATTGCCGTCGCTGACGGTCACACCGGCCACGCTGACGTGCTTGCCGGTGCCGGCATTCTTGTCAGTGAAGGCGAAGCTGCCACCGCTGAGGGTGTCGCCGCCGAACAACGTGCCGTTGCTGACCATGAGCGTGCCGCTGGCAGCGGTGGTGCCGTCGTATGTCTTGCTGACGTCGCTGATAGAAAGACCCAGTTGCGCCTTGCCGACGGTGAGGGTGCCGGCGACAAAGGTGATGTCGTAACCCTGCTGGCCCGAATACAGCCCGGAGAAAGTGAGGCCGGCATTACTGTAGCTGCCGGCATTCTTCGAGCCCGCCTCGTAATGACCGGTACCGGAGACGCCAAGCTGCGGATCGATATCGAAAGCGTAATCGCCCGGGAGAAGGTCGTGCCCGGTACTGCCGTCGTAGGTGGCGCTGACGTTGCCTCCGGTGACTGTGAGCGCCGTCATGAAGTTGCGCAGCAGCGGCCCGGTTTGGCCTTCGTAGATGCGCCAGACGGCGTCACTGCCGCCGACCGCGCTGATATCCGTGCCCCAGGCCGCAAAGTTGGCCGAATCCATCATTTGCGCCGTGGTCAGGCCGTTGCCGCCAGCGCTGGTGGCTTGGCCCGAGGTATCCGTGGCCCAGTAGCTGTTGGTGATCGTGCCGTAGCTGGTCCCGGCCAGACCTCCTACGTTGCTGGTCCCGCCGACCGCGCCGGTGGCATAGGACTGGTCGATCGTGCCGGCGTTGGTCCCGACCAGACCACCACCAGCGTACCCCGCACCGATAACCGCACCAGTGGCATAGGATTGGCTGATCGAGCCGTTGTTGAGTCCAACCAGGCCGCCAACCCGCGTGGGGGCGCTGACTGCGCCCGTGGCATAGGACTGGCTGATCGTGCCTCCATTATTCCCGACCAGGCCACCGACCTGCTCGCCGGTGCCACTGACCGTGCCGGTGGTATACGCCCGAGTGATCGTTCCGCCCGAGTTGAGACCGGCCAGACCACCGACGAAGGAGTCGCCCGCCATGCTGCCGCCGAGCAGGCCGATATTGCTGATCGTGCCTTTCATCAAACCAAACAGGCCGACGTTGGAGGTGCCCGGCCGGTTGATGGTCAAACCGCTGATGGTGTGACCGAGGCCGTCGAAGATGCCGGTGAACCAGCCGGTTTTGCCGATCGGTGCGAAGCCGGCGTTGCTCCACATCCCTGATGCATCGGCAGCCGCCACGCTGTTGACCGCGCGCGCGGTTTCGCCGGCGTCGATGTTGCTGCCCAGCGTGTAACTGGCCCCGAGGTTCATCGCCATCAACTGCAACTGGTGCGCGTTGTTGATGGTGGTGCTGTATTCGGATTGCAGGAATGGCCGGGTGCTGCCGTCGACCATGAACCACGCACCGGTGCCAGGTGTGAAGTCAAAGCCGGCGTAGGCGCTTTGTTTGAAAGCGTAGTTGGCCGTGCCGGATTGCGTCGGATCACTGGTGATGGTGGCGCTGCTCCCAACGCTGGTTGCTTGACCCGTGCTGTAGGTGTCCCAATAGCTGTTGCTGATCGTGCCTCCATAACCGCTGCCGACCAAGCCGCCGACACCGCTGACGCCGCTGACGGCACCGGTGGCATAAGCTTCGGTGATCGTGGTGGGGTACATGAACCCGAGCAGGCCGCCGACGGCGGTACTCCCGGTGACGGCGCCGGTGGCATAGGACCGAATGATGGTGCCGGTGTCGCTGTACCCGGCCAGCCCCCCGACGTTCTCGTTGCCGCTGACCGCACCGCTGGCATAGGACTCGCTGATCGTGGCGGAGCTCATGGCCCCCACCAAGCCGCCGACGTGGACGTCGCCGTTGACCGCACCGGTGGCATACGACTGGCTGATCGTGCTGCCGGCCTGGAGCTGTCCCACCAGACCGCCACACCAGATGCAGCCGACGCTGCCGACCGCACCGGTGGCATAGGCTTGACTGACCGTGCCGTAGACGTTGTACCCCACCAGCCCGCCCACGGATCTATTTCCGCTGACCGCGCCGGTGACATAGGCCTGGGTGATCGTGCCGTGGTCGTTGTATCCGACAAGCCCGCCGACGTTCTCGTAGCCGCTGACCGATCCGCCCAGCAAACCGAGATTGCGGATCGCACTGCCGATGCCTGTATAGCCGAACAGGCCGATGTTGTAGCCGCTCGGCCGCTCAGTGCTCAGGCCGCTGATCGTGTGGCCGAGGCCATCGAAGGTACCGGTGAACTGCGTGCTGTAGCTGGTACCAATCGGATCGAAGCCAGTACTGCCGTTCCAACCGCTGGTGGCGCTGGCGTCGATGTCGCCGCCCAGCACGTAGTGGCCGGCCAGATTGTTGCCGATGCCTTGCAGGCTGGTGGTGGTCGTGTCGGCCGCCACACCCAGGCGGGTGACGACGGTATAGACCTGCGTCGCGCCACCGCTGCCTTGCTTGGTGCTGAAGTTGTTGCCGGCGGCCAGGTTGACCCGTGCGCCGCGCAGCGTGTAGCCGCTGCCCGTGCCGGCCACGGTGGCCTGCCCGTATTCGAGCGCCAGCTTGGCGGTGCCCGAGCCGTTCAAGTCGGCGTTGATGTTGATGTCGCCGTGCGCACTCAACGTCAGTTCGTTTGCACTCCAGCTGACAGCACTGTTGACGTGGATATCGCCGTTTTCCGAGCCGCTGGCAGCGGTTGCGATGGTGACGTTGCCGCTGCCCAGGCTGCTGGAGAGCGTATTGGCGCCGATACTTGAGCTCGTCTGCGCGCCGCTACCGGCGGCAATGGTGAAGTCGGTCGGATCGATCAGCCAAGTGCCGGCGTCGCCTGCTTTGGCCAGCGTGGTGATGCGTGTGCCATCGGCCACCTGCACATGCGCGGCCGAGGTTTCAATGAAACCACCGTTGCCGCCGCCAGGGGCCGACGCATCCAGCGTGCCGGCCACCTTCGTGGTCCCCGCGGCCATGCCGCCGAGCAACACGATCTTTCCGGCGCGGTTTTCCACGGTCCGCGCCTGGATCGTGCCGCTGTTGTTGACCACGCTGGCCAGCAGCGAATCCTTCGCGCCGGCACTCATCAGCACCTGGCCACCGTTGGCGACGATCAACTGCCGGTTGTCGGCCAGCGCATCCAGCGCGCTCTTGTCCACCTGCAGGCTGAGCAGGCGGTTGCTGTCGAAACTGAGCGTGACTGCGTTGCCGCCGGCCAGCGCCACGGTACCACCGGGCGCGTTGAGTGTGCCCCGATTGGTCACTTGCGGCCCCAACAGAGCGACATAGCCACCGTTTGCGGCATTGATCGTGCCCTGGTTGACGACGCTGCCGCGGCCGTTGCCGCTGAAGTGGCGCGTGCCACTGGCCAGTTCGCTGTCGCTGATGTTCAAGGTGGAGGCGACCAGGCTGCCGACATTCACCTGCGCGCCCTGCCCGAACAACACGCCATTGGGATTGATCAGAAACACCTGGCCGTTCGCATTGAGACGGCCGAGGATCACGCTGCCGTTCGGATCAGCGATGCGGTTGACTGCGATGGACTTTGCGTTGGGCTGCACGAAGTTGACCGTGCTCGACGCGCCGATGTTGAAGCTCTGCCAGTTCAGCGACAGGTTCTGGCTGTGCTGGTCGATGGTGGTGGTCAG
>DATJCF010000227.1:0-17050 GCA_035514935.1 Rhodanobacter sp.
CTACTACCGCTTCATGCTGGGCAATTTCGAGGTCACCGCGCTCAGCGACGGCACGATGGACCTGCCGGTGGATCAGTTGCTGCATGAGCCGGCCGCGAAAACGGTGGCTGCGCTGAACCACGCCTTCCTGAAGACGCCGCAGGAAACCTCGGACAACGCCTACCTGATCAACACCGGCAAGCGCTTGATCCTGATCGACACCGGCGCCGGTGACCTGTTCGGGCCCACGCTCGGCAAGCTCATGAGCAACCTGAAGGCTTCGGGCTATACCGCCGCCGACGTCGACGACATTCTGCTGACCCACATGCATCCGGATCACGTCGGCGGCCTGGTGAAAAACAAGGTGATCCAGTTTCCCAACGCCATCGTCCATGCGGAGCGTGACGAGGGGAATTACTGGTTGAGCGAGACGAACCTGGCCAAGGCGCCGGATGCCTCGAAGGCCTTTTTCAAGGACGCCATGGCCGAGGTCGACCCGTACGTGAAGGCCGGGAAATTTCGTCCGTTCCAGGGCGACGTGGCGTTGCTGCCGGGCGTCAGTTCGTACACCAGCTTCGGGCATACGGCGGGACATACTTCGTACATGATCGAAAGCCAGGGGCAGAAGCTGCTGGTGATGGGCGATCTCATCCATGTTCCCGCCGTCCAGCTCGATCATCCGAACGTGACCATCTCCTTCGACAGTGATCCGAAGGAAGCGGCGTCGTCGCGCATCCGCGTGTTCAACGCGATGGCGAAGGACAGGGCGCTGGTGGCCGGTGCGCATATCCCGTTCCCCGGCGTTGGCCATCTGCACGCGGCCGGCGCGTCCTATCAGTGGGTGCCGGTCAACTTCAGCCGGATGCGCCCGGCGCCGAAGTCAAACTGAGCAGGGGCGACGCGGCAACGTTGACGGGGATTTGGCCCCCCAACGTTGCCACCGCCGTGCTGCGACAAAAAAACCGGCACTGTTCATCATTGACTGAAATTGCTGATCATGTTCAGCCGTCTGGACGTCCATACGATTGATTGGTCAAGCTGCTCGGATTTCCTTCAGGTATTTGTAGAGCGTCGCGCGGGACAGCCTCAAACGCTCCGCCGCCGCGGCCGGGGCGTTCCTGACGTTCAGCAGCCCGGCGGCATCAAGTTCGGCGATGAGTTGACGCCGCGCATTCGAATCCAGACCCGACGCGGCGATGCCGGCGCGGTTCTCGTAGTTGCTGACGGCGCGTTCCAGCGCCTGACGCCAGTTGTCGTGGAAAAAGGGCGCGTGGGGTTCGAGCGACCCGGGCAGGAAAGCCAGCGAGGCCACCTGCTCGCCAATCCGCTCCAATGCGGAAACATCGAAGTTGATGCACATCATCGCCACCGGCAAACCGGTGTCGTCGCGCAGAACGGCGGTGCTGGATCGCAGGTTGCGCCCATCACGGTTCACCTTGCGGTATGGACCGATCACGCTCTGCTTGAGGGTTGCCTCGTCGAATCGATCTCCGAGGGATGAGTCGCCCACGTGCCGCTTCGAGATGGGGTTGGCGATATGCGCGATTGTGTTGGTGTCGAGATCATGGATGACGACTTCGACATGCGGCCGGAATAGCGCGGCCACTGCGTCGGCAATGGGAAAGAATCGCGTCAGCCGGGGGTGTCTTGTTTTCTTGATCTTGGACATGGGCCAGAGCATAGAGGGGGGCTGCGGCACCCGCCAATCGCGGATCGTTTCCACCATCTGGACATTTAGTCTGTTATTGACAGTTAGTCCGTGTAGACTCTAGCATTCGATTGCATGAAATCCCCATTCCTGTATCGAAGCGAAGACGCGCGTGCGTTGCCGATGTGTGTTTGCGTGCGTGGGGCGGGAGCCGTCGGCATGCCTGCCGGTGCGCCAGTGTGCAGGCTCCTTCTCGTCATCCTCATGACGCTCGCGGCCGGCTCGGCATTCGGGTACACGGGGATGGATCCGGTTTTCCACGCTGTCCCATCCGCGCTGCCCACGCCTGCGGACAAGCCTTTTCGCGGCACGATCGCGCTGGCTGTCGATGCCACCGACACCGATCACCAGATCTTTGTCGTGCACGAGACCCTCCCTGTGCAGCAGCCCGGCGATGTCGTGTTGCTCTATCCGCAGTGGGAGACGGCCAGCCATGCGCCGACGGCGTCCATTGCTGATTTGGCTGGGCTGGTGGTGCATGTGGACGGAAAGCGGATGGAGTGGCGGCGCGATGCGATCGACATGCATGCCTTCCACGTCAGCGTGCCGGAGGACGCCCGATCGATCACGCTGGATTTCCAGTTCCTGGCGCCACCATCGGCCAGTCTGCTGCGCCCGAACATGGTCAAGGTGCCGTGGCATCGCATGCTTCTCTATCCCGCCGGTTGGTACGTTCGGGCCATGCCGATTGCTGCAACGTTCGCGATTCCCGACGGCCTTCATGCCTTCACGTCGCTCAATTATCGGCAAAGCGCCAACGAGCTCGCGTTCTCACCCGTGACGCTGGAGCAACTGGTTGACGCGCCGGTTTACGCAGGCCGCTACTGGAAACGGATCGATCTTTCCGCGGATACCGCCAAGCGTGTGGACCTGGATATTCTGGCCGACGTGCCCGCTGATCTCGCGATCACGCCGATGGAAATCGGAAAGATGCGGATGCTGATCAAGCAGACGCTGGCGGTGTTCGGGCCGGCACCCTATCGCCATTACGACGCCATCCTCACGCTCAGCGACGTGCTGTCGCCTGGCGGCGGCATCGAGCACCGGGAAGAGGGCGAAAACAATCTCCCGGCCGACTATTTCATCGACGCAACCCACCAACTCGACAACCGCGACCTCGTCGCGCATGAACTGGTGCACGCATGGAATGGCCGTTGGCGAGTACCGGCCGATTTGTGGTCGCCCAATTTCAACCTGCCGGTTCGTGGATCGCTGCTCTGGGTTTACGAGGGGCAGACCGAGTTCTGGGGGCGCGTGCTGGCCGCCCGGTCTGGGTTGCGCGACCGTCAGCAGACGCTGGACAAGCTGGCGCTCGATGCGGCCATCGTCGCCAACCGGCCGGGCCGGAGCTGGAAGACACTCGCCGACAGCACCAATGACGCGGTGTACATGGCCGGCCATTCCGTACGCTGGCGCGACTGGCAGCGGCGCGAGGACTATTACGCCGAAGGCGTGCTGCTGTGGCTTGATGTCGATGCACGGCTGCGCCAGCTCAGCGGTGAAAGATGGGGGCTTGATGACTTCGCGCGCCGATTCTTCGCGGCTCATGGCGATGACCAGGGCATGTCGACCTACACGTTCGATGACGTCTGCCGTGCGCTCGATGCGTTGGTCCCTGACGACTGGCGGGCATTTCTCGACGTGCACCTCCACACCCACGAGACGGGAGACGCGATCGCCGGGCTGGCGCGTGCGGGTTGGAAGCTCGTCTACCGTGATGTACCGACCGAAACCTTTCGTCAGGACGAAAGCGATGCGGGCGCCAGCGACCTCGATTACTCCATCGGCATGCAGGTGCGCCAGGACGGGACGGTCCGCTCGGTCGCCTGGGATGGGCCCAGCTTCCGCGCCGGCTTGTCGGCTGGCATGCGCATTGTGGAAGTGGATGGAAAGCCGTTCACCACCACGGCACTGACCGACGCGATAACCGCGTCCACAACCCGGCCACTCGTGCTGGGCATCGATGCAGGTGAGCGCAGGCGTGTCGTTCGCGTGCCGTATCGCGGTGCCTTGCGTTATCCAAGTCTGGAACGGATCCGTGGCACGCCTGACCGGCTGTCAGCCCTGCTCGAAGCGCGATGAGGAAGGTGTAAATCAGGTGTTATCGCGTGGCTTCCATCCTCGGCGGTGCGATACGGCTGGAGAACGCGCCAGCGCCATTGCCGCGGTTCAACGCCGCACGGCCAGCACGCCATCCAGCGCCAGTTGCGCCCTGAAGCCGGCTTTCTCCAGCCGCTTTTCCACTTCGCGCGGTACGTCGCGGCCGCTGGTGAGCTTGTTCGGGCTGCCGGTGTAGTGGAACAACCGACCGCCGCGACGCAGCACGCGGGCGAGCTGGTCGTAGAACGCCTGTGAATAGAGTTCACCCGCGATGCCGAAGCGCGGTGGATCGTGCAGCACCGCGTCGACCGAGGCATCGGCGAACTGCGCTATCGCCAGCGATACATCGGCATGCGCCAGCAGCAGGCGGCCAGCGCTGGTGTCGGCATCCGGGTCGGGCGACCACGGGTTCAGCGTGCGCAGCCACAGCACGTCGGCGTTCTTCTCGAACGAATGGATACGCGCCACGCCGGCTTCCAGGCAGCAGGCCGCGAAGTAGCCCAGGCCGCCGCAGGTGTCGAGCACCACCTTGCCGGCGGGCTCGACCAGGGCCACCTTGCGGCGCGCGTCCTCGAACGGCGACGCCTTCGATGTGGGCAGCATCTTGATGCCGTCGATCTCGAACGTGGGTGCGCCCCATTCGGTGGGCACCAGCTTGATCAGCGAGCCGGAAAAGCGCGCCACGGGCGCGTAGTCGCCACCGTCGCGGTAATAGATGGTGCGGTCTTTCAGCTTGCCGGGGTACGGATGGAGCTGCCCGCGCCAGTCCCAGCCTTGCGCCGACAACCGGGCATGGTCGCGGGTGAAACCCAGCGTCAACGAGCCCCGCCACTCGTCTGAGCCGGCATCGCGCGCCGCGCATAGTGCTTCGGCGACGGGGCGCGTGAGCAGAGGGCCGGAATAGTGCGGCACGTGGGGTGTTCTCCTTGGGTTACCGATGGCGGCCGCTGGCTGGAGCAGGGCGCCGGCAGGATAGCGTGGAGTGAGGCGGGCTGCTGGTTCATCGCACGCTGGGGAAAGATCAAAAGCGGACCTCTCCCTCCCCCTGCCCTGCGAGCAGGGGAGGGAGTTGAGCGTGTGGCTTCCCCCTGCGTGGGGAAGGTTGAGAAGGTGTGTCGGTGATCATTTCCGCGCCATCCGCAGGCAGCGGAAAGTGCGGGCCTGTACGATGGCGCGCTGTCGATTCTGCCGGTCAGGCCCAGCCCATCAACGTTTTCACCCGTCAACCGATGGATCGCGAAATCCTGCGTCTGGCCTTGCCGGCATTCGGTGCGCTGGTAGCCGAGCCGATGTTTCTGCTGGCGGACTCGGCCATGGTCGGCCACCTGGACGAGGAGCCGCTGGCGGGTCTTGGGCTGGCCGGCGCGATTCTCCAGACGATCATCGGGCTGATGGTTTTCCTGGCCTACAACACCACACCGGCGGTGGCTCGCTGGCTGGGCGCGGGGGAGGGGCGTCGTGCCGTGGCGGTGGGTATCGATGGGCTCTGGTTTGCGCTGGGCCTCGGTATCGTTCTGGCCGGCGCCGGTTGGGTGGCGACGCCAGCGCTGGTGGCGGCGTTCGGTGCGAATGCCGCGGTATCCACGGCGGCCGTCACTTATCTGGGCATATCGATGGCGGGCATTCCGGCCATGCTGCTGGTGTTCGCGGCCAGCGGCTTGCTTCGCGGCCTGCAGGACACTCGCACGCCGCTGGTCGTGGCGGGCGTCGGCTTTGCCGTCAATATCGTGCTCAATTTCTGGTTCATCTACGGGTTGGGGCAGGGCATTGCCGGTTCCGCGGCCGGGTCGGTCGTGGCGCAATGGTTGATGGTGGCGGCTTATCTTGTAGTGGTGGGTGGCCACGCGAGGCGCGAGGGCGCCAGTCTTTGGCCGCGCCGCGCCGGCATGCTGCTGGGCGCGACCGCGGGCGGCTGGCTTTTCCTGCGCACGTTGACGATGCGTATCGCCATGGTGCTTGCGGTCTATGTGGCGACAGGATTGGGCTCGGCGCAACTGGCGGCTTTCCAGATCGTGATGACGCTGTTCGCCACGCTCGCATTCGCGCTGGATGCGTTGGCGATCGCCGCCCAGGCGCTGGTCGGCCGCCATCTGGGGGCGGGCGACCGGGCCAGCGTCAAGGCCGTGCTGCGCCGATGCCTGGAATGGGGCGTGCTGGCGGGCCTGTTGTCCGGCGCGCTGGTGGTGATCGGCAATGGCGTGCTGGGTCGTCTGTTCACCAGCGCGACCACCGTGCTGGCGTTGCTGCCGCCCAGCCTGGTCATGCTCGGCCTTTCGGTTCCCATCGGCGCCGCGGTCTGGGTGCTCGATGGCGTGCTGATCGGCGCGGGCGATCTTCGCTATCTTGCCGTGGCCGGGGTGGTCAATCTGGCCGTCTTCGTACCGCTGGCCGTCGCCATTCTCGTCATCGCACCCATGGGGACGGCAGGGCTCGGCTGGCTCACGGCCGCCTTTGTCTTCGGCTTTCTGGGAGCGCGCTTCGCCACGCTCGGCTGGCGCATTCGCCATGATCGGTGGATGGTTGTGGGGCCGGATCGATCACGCCGCTAGGGCGGCGGAGTTTGTCCGCGGAAGTGCAGCCGGCCGGCAACTTGCCATGGATGCAGTGAATCAGTCTTCGTCCGGCGAGGTCTTGTTCTCGGTATCGGTGGCGGCCTTTTCCGCTTCGCGCGCCTGGCGCTTGCGCGCGTCCTTTTCTTCCTGCTGTTTCTTCTTGGCGAGCTCGCGCTGTCGCTTTTCGAATGAATAATTGGGCTTGGCCAAGAGGTATGTCTCCGTTGGAGCCGCCAGTGTAATACCGCGGGGCCGACGTGGGGGCGCGGGCGTACCGCCCGATCGCGGCATGGATTATTCTCGGCGGCCCATCGACCAGGCATCGCTGCGTCATGCGTTCTGCGTGGCCACCGGCGAAGAGACGACCATGTCGCAACAAGCATCATTCCCCGGGTTTGCGCAGCCCGTGGCCACCGACCGCCTGTTTCTGGCGATATTTCCGGACCGCGATACCGCCGACGGGCTCGCCGCCTTCGCGGCCGCGCAGTGTGCCCACTACGGTTTGCACGGCAAACCGCTGGCGACTGACCGGTTCCACGTCACGCTGTTTCATCTGGGCGATTCGGTGGGCTTGCGCCCGGATGTGGTCGAGGCGGCCCGTGCCGCGGCGGCGCAGGTCGCGGCGGTCCCGTTCGATGTGGTTTTCGACCAAGTCACCAGTTTCGACGCGCATCGGGAAAAGTCGCCATTCGTGCTGACGGCCGATCACGGCAACGAGCCGTTGCACGTTTTTCAGACCGGGCTTGGGGTGCGATTGCGCGAGGCCGGGTTGGGCCGCTGCGCAACCACGGGTTTCAAGCCGCACCTTACGCTGGCGTATGACCGTCGGGTGATCGCTCCCGAATCGGTGGCCCCGATTGCGTGGCGGGCGGAGGAGTTCGTGCTGGTGTACAGCCTGCTGGGCCAGACACGCCACATCCCGCTGGCGCGTTGGCCGCTCGGGTAGTTCAACCGTCGACGCGATTGATCGATGCCGGTCTGGCGTTGCGCTGGTAGTGCCAGCGGTTCTTCACGCAGGCTGCGGCAAGCTCTGATCTCCCCACGGGAGGTTGCTTGCCGATGATCGAAAAACGCAGCTTGATTCTCGCCATGCTGCTGGCTGCCATCGCTGCGCCCACGCTGGCTGCCGAGCAGGATGCGGTGCCAGTCGTGCTCGACGCCGCGGCAGTCAACGATGCCGCATTGGTTGCGCCGGTGCACGCTGGCGACAAGGGCGCTGCCGTATTGCGTGCGCAGATCCTGCTGGACCGTGCCCGTTTCTCGCCGGGAGAAATCGATGGCGCCTACGGTTCCAACCTGCGCCAGGCGATTGCCGGGTTCCAGGCCAGCCGCGGACTGGGCGTCACCGGCGAAATGGACGCGCCCACCTGGGCGGCGCTGGATCAGGATCACGCACCTGCGCTGGTCGAGGTCACCCTTGGGCCCGACGACGTTGCCGGCCCGTTCCGCCCGGTACCCGAAGACATGGCGGCGAAGGCGAGGATGGATGCCCTGGGCTACGCCTCCCCGCAGGAGGCGCTGGGCGAGAAATTCCACGCCAGTCCTGCGCTGCTTCAGCAGTTGAACCCCGGCAGGGATTTCAGCCGGGCCGGCGAATCGCTGGTGGTGCCGAACGTGCAAAGCGCGACACCGTTGCCCGTCGTGGCGAAAGTGGTGGTGGACAAATCCGACGCCACCGTTTCGCTGGTGGATGAGGCCGGCAAGGTCGTGGCGCAGTACCCCGCATCCACCGGCAGCAGGCACGACCCACTGCCCATCGGAGACTGGAAGATCGAGGGCGTGGCGAAAAACCCTGTTTTCCACTACAACCCCAAGCTGTTCTGGGATGCCGACGCGAGCGATTCCAGGGCCATCCTGCCGGCGGGCCCCAACAATCCGGTCGGCGTGGTGTGGATCGACCTGTCCAAGCCCCACTACGGCATCCACGGCACGCCGGAACCATCGAAAGTGGGCAAGACCGAATCGCACGGTTGCATCCGCCTCACCAACTGGAGCGCGCGGGAAGTAGCCCAGGCGGTGAGGCCGGGCATGGCCGCCACCTTGAAGAACTGACATGAAAGTGCTGATCGGTTTTGTGTTGGGCGCGGTGTGCGCCGTGGTGGCCATGCTGTACCTGGGCGGGCGCAAGGCAGTTCCCGTCGTCGTACAGGACAGCCCTCCGCAGGCGATGAGCTCCGCCGCGGCGATGGACGTGCCACTACATCCAGCGATGGCCACCGTCCAGCCGCAGGTTGCTGCGCCCCCCGCGACCACGGCAACCACAGCGACCGTGCATGACGAGGCAGCGCCTGCCGCGTCGTCACCCGTCATCGAAGCGGCACCCGATACCTCGGGTCTGCCTGTCAACGCCATCTCCGGCTTGCTGATGCCGGTAGTAGGCGTGAAGACCGCCGACCTGGTGGACACCTACACCCAGGCGCGCCAGGCGCGGGGCGTGCATGACGCGATCGACATCATGGCCGCCCGCGGCACGCCGGTGGTTGCGGTGAACGACGGTGAAGTGGTGAAGCTGTTCGACAGCGTGCGCGGTGGACTCACTGTCTACCAGTTCGGACCGCAGCAAAAAGTCGTCTATTACTACGCCCATCTGGACCGCTACGCGCCGGGGCTGGCCGAGGGACAAATGCTGCACAGGGGTGACCCGATCGGCTTCGTGGGGAGCACCGGCAACGCCAGCGCCGATGCGCCGCACCTGCATTTCGAGATTGGCGTGCTCGGCCCGGAAAAACACTGGTGGCAGAGCAGGCCGATCAATCCCTACGGCCGGATAATCGGGCCGTAGCGCCAGCGTTCGGTGCCGCCCTCATGCGTTCATGTTCGGCCAGAGCGGTTGGAACAGGCAGCCCGCTGTTTTGTCGACTACGCCCCAACATATGGTCGACCCGTATCCGCTAGACTGCGCCCCATGTCGTTGAAAACCTTCATGTCGGCGCTGATGCTGGCGTTCGCCGTGTGTGCGTGCGGCGTCGCGCTGGCGGCTGTGCGGCCCGGCGCCGCCGATCAGATCATGCCTCCCGCCGCGATGCCGCTGACCGCGGCGCAACGTCTGCTACGCGAGGCGCCCGCGATCGACCCGCAGGTGCTGTCGCTGGCCTTGGCGGCCGTGCAATGCGCGCGGGCCAGTGGCGTGGGGATGACGGCACAACGCCTGGCGGTGATCGATTACAGCATGCCGTCGCTGCAGCGTCGTTTGTGGGTGTTCGACCTGCGCAGCCATGAGCTGCTGTACCGCGAATGGGTAGCGCACGGCAGCGGCTCGGGCGGCAACCTGCCCACGCACTTTTCGAATGAGGATGGCAGTCATGCATCCAGTGTGGGCCTGTTCGTCACCGGCGCCACCTACACCGGCCGCAATGGTTACTCGCTGCGCATGGATGGACTGGAGCCGGGCTTCAACGATGCCGCCATGGATCGCGCCATCGTGATGCATGGGGCTGATTACGTGAACGTGGCAGTTGACAAGGCGATGGGTCGTTTGGGGCGCAGCTGGGGCTGCCCCGCGCTGCGCAGCGCGGTGGCGCGTCCCATCATCGACGTGATGAAGGATGGTCAGTTCGTGTTTGCCTATTATCCCGAACAGGCCTGGCTGGCGCGCTCCGCGTTGCTGCATTGCCCGGCCGCACAGCTGGCGTCGCAAACGGCGGCGGCGCCTTCACGCTGATGCGAGCGGGCAACCTCGCTGATGCGCCGCGGCACAGGTGCTGAAAAGGTCGTTTGCGCAGGGGCTGGTTCCTGCACGTTTCCGCCGCCGTCAGTAGCTGCAGTCGCAGTGCGTTGGGGACTGCATGGCCATGGGCGGTGTTGTCGAAGATGACCCAGGCGTCGGCGCCGTCAGGCGTTTCCTGGTTGACCCGTGCGGCAACGGTGCGCAGCGCATCGTCGGTTCGCATAGCGTTCTAGCAGGCTGGCGCCGCTGTCGAACAGCGGTTGCTGTGCGGTGGCTATCGACCAGCCCGCACAGCCAATGCGCAAACGGATGTGGCGGCGGGTTGACGTCGGTTCGGCCATGTTTTGCGGAGTGCGGGGCTTGCGTGAAGACGCGGCGATGGCGGTGGCCGCCCGCACATGGCGCGGAACTGCGCGCTTCGCCCATTTCCCTTGCCGCCGGGTTTCTTCTATGTTTGCGCATCCTGAACGCCAGAGACGCGCTGCATGACCGCATTGACGGAGCATCCCGATCACCTGAGGCGCAGCCTGTCGAACCGACACCTGCAATTGATCGCCATCGGCGGCGCCATCGGCACCGGGTTGTTCATGGGGTCGGGCAAGACCATCAGCCTGGCCGGGCCGTCGATCGTGCTGGTCTACCTGATCATCGGCGTGATGCTGTTTTTCGTGATGCGGGCGATGGGCGAGCTGCTGCTTTCGGACCTGCGCTACAAATCGTTCATCGACTTTTCCACCGACCTGCTCGGGCCGTGGGCAGGATTCTTCTGTGGCTGGACTTACTGGTTCTGCTGGATCATCACCGCGATCGCGGACGTGATCGCCATTGCTGCCTACGCTCAATACTGGTTTCCGGGGCTGGCGCCGTGGATTCCGGCGGTGCTGTGCGTGCTGCTGTTGCTGACGCTGAACCTCACCACGGTGCGCCTGTTCGGCGAGATGGAATTCTGGTTCGCGTTGATCAAGATCGTGGCCATCTGCGCATTGATCGTCACCGGCTTTGCACTGGTGGCCTGGGGCTTCGAGTCGCCGAGCGGCAACAAGGCGACGCTGGCCAATCTGTGGAACGACGGCGGCGTTTTCCCGAAAGGGCTGGGCGGGTTTTTCGCGGGGTTCCAGATCGCGGTGTTCGCGTTCGTGGGCATCGAACTGGTCGGCACCACCGCCGCCGAGACGGCCGACCCCGAGCGCAATCTGCCCAAGGCGATCAACTCGATTCCCGTGCGCATCATCATCTTCTACGTGATGGCGCTGCTGGCGATCATGGTCGTGACGCCGTGGCATCTGGTGGAAGCGGGCAAGAGCCCGTTCGTGGAACTGTTTGTGCTGGCCGGTGTTCCGGCCGCCGCCAGCCTGATCAATTTCGTGGTGCTGACCTCGGCCACGTCCTCGGCCAACAGCGGCATTTTTTCGACCAGCCGCATGTTGTACGGCCTGGCGCAGGAGGATCATGCGCCGGGCGTTTTTGCGCGACTCTCGCGCGCGGCCGTGCCGTCGCTGGGCCTGCTGTTTTCCTGCTTCTGCCTGCTGCTTGGCGCCACCCTGGTCTATGTGATCCCCGACGTGGTCACCGCCTTCACGCTGGTGACCACGCTGGCGGCGGTGCTTTTCATGTTCGTGTGGTCGCTGATTCTCTGCGCCTACATGGCCTATCGCCGCAAGCGGCCGCAGCTGCATCAGGCGTCGAAATACAAGATGCCCGGCGGCGTGGTGATGTGCTGGGTGTGCCTGGCGTTCTTCGCCTTCGTCATCGTGCTGCTCACCTTGCAGACCGATACCCGCGAAGCCCTGCTGGCCAGCCCGATATGGTTTCTGCTGCTGGGTGCCAGCTACCTGTGGAAGCGCCGTCGCGCGGTGCGCGCCAGCTAGGCGAAAACGTCGCCCCCAACGCCACGGCGGGTTCGTGCGCCCGCCGTGGCAACAGTCGTCTATTTCGACCACCACGGCGGGGAAGCGGTTCTTCACGCGCGATCGCCGCCGTATTCATCCCAGCGCGGCTATCCTCGGTACATACCTGTCATCCGGAGATGCTCATGGCAACGGGTTGGGCCGGCGACGGTGCCGTGCAGGATCAGATCGATGCCACCGTCAACGACGCGGTATCGCGGGTGCGGCGGCAGCTGCGCAAGGGGCCGGGGCTGATGCGTTGCGAGGAATGCGACGCGGAGATTCCCGCGGCCCGCCGCGAGGCCGTGCCCGGCGTGCGCCTCTGCGTGGCATGTCAGGAACTGCACGACAAGGAGCAGGCCAGCGCGTCGACCTTCAACCGTCGTGGCAGCAAGGATAGCCAGCTTCGTTGAGACGACGTCAGCGCCGGGCCATTCCGGTTCGGTGCTGCAGCATGGAGCCTTGCCTCGAAACCGGCGTCACTTCACCGCCGTCTGGCCGCGCTCCAGCATCTGCTTCGCATGCGCCCGCGTTTCGCGGGTGATTTCCACGCCGCCCAGCATGCGGGCCAGTTCATCGCGACGACCGGCGGCATCCAGCGTCTCGATGTGGGTATAGGTCGAATCGCCCTCGCTGCGCTTGCTGACGCGCAAATGCGCATGGCCCTGGGCAGCCACCTGCGGCAGGTGGGTGACGCACAACACCTGCCGCTGCATGCCCAGCGCGCGCAGCTTCTGGCCGACCACTTCGGCGACTGCGCCGCCGATACCGCTGTCCACCTCGTCGAACACCATGGTGCCGATGGCGTCGTTGCCCAGGGTGGCTACTTCGATGGCGAGGCTGATGCGTGCCAGTTCGCCACCCGAGGCCACCTTGCGCAGCGGTCGCGGCGGCTGGCCGGGATTGGCGCTGACCAGCAGCTCGCAGCGCTCCTGGCCCAGCGGGTCCGGGTCGACGCTGGTGACCGGTTCCAGTTCGATGCGCAGCACGCCGCCAGCCATGCCCAGTTCGCCCATCAGTGAGCCCACTTCCTGGCCAAGTCGCATGGCCGCGTCGGCGCGCGCGCGGCTGAGTTGTTCGGCAGCCTCGGTGTATTCGCGCTGCAATTGGCGGCGCTGTGTATCGAGCTTGTCCAGCGCATCGCCTGCGCCTTCGAGCTCGGTCAGTTCGGCCTGCATTTCTGCCAGCTTGTCGTGCAGCTCGGCCACGGGCAGCCGGTGCTTGCGCGAGAGTTCGTGCAGGCGGGCGATGTGGGTATCGACTTCGGCGTAACGGTCCGGGTCCAGGTCGACGTCCTGCGCGTAGCGGCCCAGCTCGTCGACGGCCTCGCCCAGCTGGATCTCCGCGTTGTCGAGCAGTTCCAGTAGCGGCGTCAGCCGTTCGTCGAGGGTGGCGAGTTTGCCCAGTTCCACCTGGGCCCGGCCCAGCGCCCGGCGCAGCGCGAATTCGCCCTCGCCATCGAGCAGGTCCACCACGCCGGAGGCGCCTTCGGCCAGCCGGCCGGCATTGGCCAGCCGCTTGTGGCTGGTTTCGAGATCGGCCAGCGCGGCGGCGGGCAGGGCCCACTTTTCCAGTTCGCCGATTTCATGACGCAGCAGTTCGATGCGGTGATCGCGGTCTTCACCGCCGCTGAGGCGGCGCACGCGAGCGCCCAGTTCGCGCCATTGCGTGGCCCCGTCGCGCACTTGTGCCAGCAGTGCGTCGTGGCCGGCGTAGGCATCGAGCAATGCCATCTGGTGGTTGCGCGAAAGCAGCGCCTGATGCTCATGCTGGCCGTGGATCTCCACCAGCAACTCCGCGATCTCGCCCAGTTGCCGGGCGTTGGCGGGGCGGCCGTTGATCCACGCCCGCGAGCTGCCTTCGGCGCGCAATACGCGACGCAACTGACAGGCGCCATCCTCGTCCAGCTCTTCGCGCTGCAGCCATTCGCGCGCCTGCGGCAGCGACGACAGGTCGAATTCCGCTGCCAGCTCCGCGCGATCGCTGCCGGCGCGCACCATGCCGCTGTCGGCGCGGGCGCCAGCCAGCAGCATCAAGGCGTCGACCAACAGCGATTTGCCGGCGCCGGTCTCGCCACTGACCACCGTCAGGCCGGGGCCGAATGCGATCTCGGCTTTTTCGACGACAGCGAACTGGCGGACATAGAGCGAGGTGAGCATAAGCCAAGCCGTAAGGGGATCAGGCGATTGTAAAGGGAGCCAGCCTGCAAACGACTCCCTTGGGGTCGCTTGCCCGGCCATTCTTGCAATGCGCGGGCGCAGACCTTATTTCTATGCGGTCTCAGGGACTGCAACAGCACATGATCAACCCTCACGGTCACGACCTCGATGCGCGCACGCGGCGGCTGCTGCGCACGCTGATTGCGCAATACCTCGTCGACGGCGAGCCGGTCGGCTCGCGTACGCTGTCGCGGTCGTCCGGGCTGGACGTGAGCCCGGCGACCATTCGCAACATCATGGCCGACCTGGAGGACGCCGGGCTGGTGGCCTCGCCGCATACCTCGGCCGGCCGCGTGCCGACGCCGCGGGGGCTGCGCCTGTTCGTCGACAGCCTGATCGAACTGCAGCCACTGCCGCAGGAGGACATGATCCGCCTGCAGCGCGAACTGCCGCCCGGGCCGACCACCACGCGCGACCTGCTCGGCAACGTGTCGACCCTGCTGTCGGCGATGACCCGTTTCGCCGGCGTGGTCAGCGTGCCGCGGCAGGCTGATTTTCCGCTGCGCCACATCGATTTCGTGCCGCTGCCGGATGCGCGGGTGCTGGTGATCCTGGTGTTTACCGACAACCAGGTGCAGAACCGCATCGTGCAACTGGCCAAACCGCTGGCCAGCCACGAGCTTGAACAGGCGGCCAATTACCTCAACAGCCAGTTTGCCGGCCTGCGGCTGGACGACATCCGTACCCAGCTGCTGGTCGAATTGCGCGAGACCAGCAGCGAGCTCAACCGCCTGCTGGCCAGTTCGGTGGAATTGGCGGCGGCGTCCTTCGCGCCGCAGGTGGGCGGCGACGACGTGCTGGTCAGTGGCCAGACCAACCTGATGGCATACTCCGAACTCGCCGATCTGCAGCGTTTGCGCGAGTTGTTCGACGCGTTTCAGCAGAAGAACGAATTGCTGCAATTGATGGAAGTGTGCGCCCGCGCGCCGGGCGTGCGGCTGTTCATCGGCGAGGAATCCGGCTTTTCCGCACTGGACGGATGCAGCGTGGTCACCGCCAGTTACGGCGCGCAGGGGCGCGTATTGGGGGCGGTCGGGGTCATCGGCCCGACCCGGATGGCGTATGAACGGGTGATCCCGGTGGTAAAGGCGACCGCCGGATTGCTCAGTGACGCCTTGAATCGCGCTGTCACGACCTTATAACCGCTGCGGGACGGAGTTTTCCGCGAATTCACTGACGGCTGGCCGCCACGCCGGCCACGGCCAAGGCTTTGGAGTTTCCTAAATGCACAACAACGACCCGCACGCACCCAACGACGCGCAGGGCGAAAATCCCGATGTCGAGACCGGCAACCTCGAGATCGAGACGCTGAAGCTGCAATTGAGCGAGCAGCAGGCGCTCAATGCCGAATTGCGCGAAGCCAACCTGCGCGATCATGCCGAGTTGGACAACCAGCGCCGCCGCATGCAGCGCGATCTGGACCAGGCGCGCCGTTTCGCCAATGAGAAACTGCTGAACGAGCTGCTGCCGGTTTATGACGGGTTGGAGCGCGGTCTGGCGGTGCAAACCGGCGACGTGGCTTCGGTGCGCGAGGGCATCAGCCTCACGCTGAAGTCGCTGCTGAAGATCGCCGAGAACAACGGCCTGGTGCAGGTCGATCCATTGGGCCAGACGCTCGACCCGGAACGCCATCACGCGGTGAGCATTGTCGACGCCCCGGGCGCGATGCCGAACACCGTGGTCAACGTGCTGCAGAAGGGTTATGTGCTCAACGACCGGCTGCTGCGTCCCGCGCTGGTGGCCGTCGCCAAGAGCGAATAACCGGCCACACCCATCATCGACACCACACATTCGGGAAGGCGGCCGCCATTGAATCGGCAGGCTACAACCCCATTCTGAAAACCAGTCGCGGCGGCTGACCGCCGA
Organism: Rhodanobacter sp.; assembly: GCA_035514935.1. Taxonomy (GTDB): domain Bacteria; phylum Pseudomonadota; class Gammaproteobacteria; order Xanthomonadales; family Rhodanobacteraceae; genus Rhodanobacter. Next base: position 15,978 of record DATJCF010000227.1, read on the forward strand.
AAAATTTGGAGCATAGTTATGGGCAAGATCATCGGTATCGACTTGGGCACCACCAACTCGTGTGTGTCGGTCATGGACGGCGGCACCGCCAAGGTCATCGAGAACTCGGAAGGTGACCGCACCACCCCCTCCATCGTCGCCTACACCAAGGACGGCGAGATCCTGGTGGGCGCCTCGGCCAAGCGCCAGGCCGTCACCAACCCCAAGAACACCTTCTTCGCGGTGAAGCGCCTGATCGGCCGCAAGTTCACCGACGCCGAAGTGCAGAAGGACCTGGACCACGTCTCCTACGGCATCATCGGCCACGACAATGGCGATGCCTGGGTCGAGACCGGCGACGGCAAGAAGATGGCGCCGCAGCAGATCTCCGCCGAAGTCCTGGCCAAGATGAAGAAGACCGCCGAGGACTACCTGGGCGAGAAGGTCACCGAAGCCGTCATCACCGTGCCGGCGTACTTCAACGACAGCCAGCGCCAGGCGACCAAGGACGCCGGCATGATTGCCGGTCTGGACGTCAAGCGCATCATCAACGAGCCGACCGCGGCCGCGCTGGCCTATGGCATGGACAAGAAGGGCGGCGACCGCAAGGTGGCCGTGTACGACCTGGGTGGCGGCACGTTCGACGTGTCGATCATCGAGATCGCATCCATCGACGGCGAGATGCAGGTCGAGGTGCTGGCCACCAACGGCGACACCTTCCTGGGTGGCGAGGACTTCGACAAGCGCGTCATCGACTACCTGGTCGAGGAGTTCAACAAGGATCAGGGCATCGACCTGCGCAAGGATCCGCTGGCCCTGCAGCGCCTGAAGGACTCGGCCGAACGCGCCAAGATCGAGCTGTCCACCGCGCAGCAGACCGAGGTCAACCTGCCGTACGTGACCGCCGACGCCTCGGGTCCGAAGCATCTCAACATCAAGCTCACCCGCGCCAAGCTCGAGGCGCTGGTGGAAGACCTGGTGAAGAAGTCGATCGAGCCGTGCCGGGTGGCGCTGAACGATGCCGGCCTGCGTGCCAGCGAGGTCAGCGAGGTGATCCTGGTCGGCGGCCAGACCCGCATGCCGAAGGTGCAGCA
>DATJCF010000228.1:0-1525 GCA_035514935.1 Rhodanobacter sp.
GCGTTCCGCGTCTTGCGCAAGAGGTTACGGAAACCGCCGCCGCAGTCCCGCGCAACGACTGCGCAACGAAAAGCATCGGGCATGACCGGCAAGGCGCGAGTGCCATCACGTTATCGCTGCGCTATGCTCGACCTGTAATGACCCAGCGAATCCTGCACAGGTCAGGCCGCTAAAGCATAGGCTTGAGCGGGTGTTTTCATGCCCAGCGACTGATGGGGCCGCCGGTGGTTGTAGAACGCGATCCAGTCGCCAATCACGCGACTGGCGTGTTGCTGGGTTTCGAAGCGATGTCGGTGAGCGCACTGCTCCTTGATCGTACGAATCAGGCGCTCGACCATGCCGTTCTGCTGCGGGCAATGTGGCGTGATGAACTCCTGCTTCAAACCGTAGCTGCGCACCAAGGCGGTGTAGCTTCGGCTGGTGAATACCAGGCCGTTGTCTGATCGGAGCAGGAACGGCTCGCGCACCCGTCCCAGACTGCCAAAGCGGCTGATCAGCGCTTGTTCCAAGGCGGCCTCAGCGGTCTTGGACTTGGCGCTGCGCGACAAGTGCCAACCCAGGAGTTGGCGGGTGTGGCAATCCATCACGAGAGCCAGGGTGAGCCAGCCATCACGGCCACCCCAAATACGGCAAAGGTCCGTTGACCACCGCTCGTCCGGGGCCTGGGCGACTGAGGGCAGTGCCTCGATGCGCGGACGTCGACCGATCGGGCGCTTGCGCACCTGCCAGCCTTTGAGCTGAAACAAACGCTGTACCGTGTTCTTGTTCATGCCCAACAGCCATGCCACCGTGCGGTAGCCAAACGAGGGCTCCTGCTCAATGAGTGCCTTCACTGGTTCGGCCAGCTCGGCACGAACCTTGGGCGGCGCTTTCACCGGCCGGTAGTACACCGTGCGCCGGGCTACACCAAACCAGCGGCACAGCTTGGCCAGCGGCACGTCCAGACCCTCGGCGCGCAGTCCCTGCTGGATCGAGACGATCACGTCTCGTCCTTGCCCAACAGGGACGCCAATTTTTTTCGCGCACGCAACTCCAACATGGCTTCGCCGTAGGCTTCCTGCAACTCCTTGAGCTGACGCTCGTACTGCTCGCGCACATCCTCCGGCTTTGCCCGCAGCGCATTCTCCATGCCGCGCTTGCCATCATCGACCCAGCTCTCGATCTCCGCCGGAGTCAGGTCGAACTGCCGGCTGGCCTCGGCCACCGTGGTCTTGCCTTGAATGATGTCCAGTACCAGCGACGATTTGCGCCGGGCTGTCCAACGCTTGATCTCTTCTTCCATCACGCTGCTCATCAGTGTCTTCTCCTCGAAGTATCACCTGAGCAAGAAATCACTGGGTCGTTACACGGGCGAACAAACTGCACCTCGAGGCGATGGAAGCTTGTTCGGCCTCCATCACCTCCGTAACGCGACTCCTTACCTCTCCAAACAATCGAACCGTCGATCCGCCTCCACCTCGGCGTCATAGTCCACGTCGAAAAATGTTGCCAGGGCCAATTGACGGCTCCGGTTGCCGGCCGGAAA
>DATJCF010000229.1:0-11423 GCA_035514935.1 Rhodanobacter sp.
GTTGACCCGCGAAGCATCGATTGGCGGGGCCAGCCATGCAAGGGTAAAATGCGCGGTTCAGCGCATCACGCCTCACGAACCCGGTACCCACGCCATGAGCGGCAAACTCTTCATCAAGACCCACGGCTGCCAGATGAACGAGTACGACTCGGCCAAGATGGCCGACGTGCTGCGGGAGTCGCACGGCATGGAGCTGACGTTGGACGAGTCCGAGGCGGATGTGATCCTGATCAACACCTGCTCGATCCGCGAGAAGGCGCAGGAAAAAGTCTTCAGCCAGCTCGGCCGCTGGAAGCAGCACAAGAAGGACGGCAAGCCGGTGCTGATCGGCGTCGGCGGCTGCGTGGCTTCGCAGGAAGGCGCGGCGATCGTCAAGCGTGCGCCGTACGTCGACCTGGTGTTCGGTCCGCAGACTTTGCATCGGCTGCCGCAATTGATCGAGGCGCAACGCGCCACCGGTTTGCCGCAGGTCGACATCAGCTTCCCCGAGATCGAGAAGTTCGACTGCCTGCCCGAGCCGCGCGCCGAAGGCCCGACCGCGTTCGTGTCGATCATGGAAGGCTGTTCGAAATACTGCAGCTACTGCGTGGTGCCCTACACCCGCGGCGAGGAGCTCAGCCGTCCGTTCGACGACGTGTTGGTCGAGGTCGCCAAGCTCGCCGCGCAGGGCGTGCGCGAGGTGAACCTGCTCGGCCAGAACGTCAACGCGTATCGCGGCCCCACCCATGACGGCGGCATCGCCGACCTTGCCGTGCTGATCCACGCGATCGCGCAGATCGACGGTATCGGCCGTATCCGCTTCACCACCTCGCATCCGCTGGAGTTCTCCGACTCGCTGATCGAGGCCTACGCCAACGTGCCGCAACTGGCGAACTACCTGCACCTGCCGGTGCAGGCCGGCTCGGATCGCATCCTCAGTGCGATGAAGCGCGGCTACACCGCGCTGGAATTCAAGCAGAAGATCCGCAAGCTGCGCGCGGTACGCCCGGACATCTGCGTGTCGTCCGACTTCATTGTGGGCTTCCCCGGCGAGACCGAGGCGGATTTCGAGAAGACCATGAAATTGATCGAGGACATCGGCTTCGACCAGAGCTTCTCCTTCATCTTCTCCTCGCGCCCGGGCACGCCGGCGGCGGGGCTGGCCGACGACACGCCGGCCGAGGAAAAGCACGCCCGGCTGAGCCGGCTCCAGGCCGCCATCAACGTCAATGCGAAGCGGATCAGCCAGGCGATGATCGGCAGCTTGCAGCGCGTGCTGGTGGAAAAACCCAGCACCCGCGACGCATCCGAGTTGACCGGCCGCACCGAGAACATGCGCTTCGTGAACTTCGCCGGCCACCCGCGCCTGATCGGCCAGTTCGTCGATGTGGAGATCACCGAGGCAATGGCCAATTCGCTGCGCGGACGCGTAAAGCTGACCGACGACGTCGCCGCCTGACCCCTGCTGCCCGGCCGAACCGCGGCTGGGCGATCGCGACCCCGGGTAAACGGTCGCCCCAAACGCCCCGGGGCAGATCGAAGCCCACCATCGGCTCGGATTCGGCTACTGCCGCGCCATACCTGCCTTTACCGAGGGGTATGGGCCTGCCGGCGGCGTAAAACGGGCTCCGGCACAGCGGCGCGTGCAACGCCCCACGAAAAGTGGGGCTCGGCGTCTGCCGAACCTCACCGGCGGTCACAAATGGCCCTGCACACAATGGATGACCTGCCGCGCAGACTGCGGTAGATTCAACAACATACGGGGATGGGGTAGAAATACGGTTATGTCTTCTGAAGTGCAAGCATCGCTCGCGGGTTTATCCGGCATGGCGCGCCGGCTGGTGTCCGAAGGCGTCCTGCCCGAGACGGATGTGCGCAAGGCGATGTCCGACAGCGCCGCGCATAAAACCACGCTGGCGGTCTGGCTGCTGGACCATGGCCTGGTCGACAGCGCGCGCATGACGCAGATCGCGTCGGCCGAATTCGGCATGCCGATGATGGATGTCTCGGCGCTCAATCCGGCCACCATGCCGATGGACCTGATCAGTGAAGCGCTGATCAGCAAGCATCAGGCCCTGCCGCTGTTTCGCCGCGGCAAGCGCCTGTTCGTCGGCATTGCCGATCCGATGCAGTCGCGTGCGCTGGACGAGATCAAGTTCAACTCCAACTGCAATGTCGAACCGATCCTGGTCGAGCGCGCCACGCTGCAGCGCACGATCGAGACCCTGCTCAACAGCATGCGCGACACCATGCCGGATATCGGCGGCAGCGAGCTGGACGGGCTGGAGCTGGAGATCGGCGATGACGAGAGCGAGGCCGCCGGCACCGGCGTCGACGCGAACGCCAACGACGACGCGCCAGTGGTGAAATTCGTCAACAAGATCCTGCTCGACGCGATCCGCCGCGGCGCGTCGGACATCCATTTCGAGCCGTTCGAAACGCAGTACCGGGTACGCCTGCGCATGGATGGCATGCTGCGCGCCGTGGCCAGTCCGCCGATGAAACTGGCCAACCGCATCTCCTCGCGCCTCAAGGTGATGTCGCAACTGGACATCGCCGAGAAGCGCGTGCCGCAGGATGGCCGCATCAAGCTCAACCTGTCCAAGACCCGCGCGGTCGACTTCCGCGTCAGCACGCTGCCGACCCTGTTCGGCGAAAAGATCGTGCTGCGTATCCTCGACGGCTCGTCGGCCAAGGTCGGTATCGAAAAGCTGGGCTACGAGCCCGATCAGCAGAAGCTCTACATCGATGCCATCCACAAGCCCTACGGCATGGTGCTGGTCACCGGCCCCACCGGCTCGGGCAAGACGGTGTCGCTGTACACCGGCCTGAACATGCTCAACACAGCCGAGCGCAACATCTCGACGGTCGAAGACCCGGTGGAAATCCGCGTCGAAGGCATCAACCAGGTGCAGCAGAACGCCAAGCGCGGCATGACCTTCGCCAGCGCACTGCGATCGTTCCTGCGCCAGGATCCGGACGTGATCATGGTCGGCGAAATCCGCGACCTGGAAACCGCGGAAATCGCGATCAAGGCGGCGCAGACCGGCCACATGGTGCTGTCCACACTGCACACCAATGACGCGGCACAAACCATCGCCCGACTGATGAACATGGGCATCGCGCCCTACAACATCACCTCGTCGGTCACCTTGATCATCGCCCAGCGACTGGCCCGGCGCCTTCACGATTGCAAGAAACCGCAGAGTCTGCCGCCAGCCGTGTTGCTGGCCGCGGGGTTCACCCAGGCAGACATCGACGAGGGGTTGACGGTGTACGAGCCGGTGGGTTGTTCGGGATGCAATGATGGCTACAAGGGCCGGGTCGGCATCTACCAGGTGATGCCGATGCTGGAGGACATCCAGAAAATCATTCTGCAGGGGGGGAATGCCCTGCAGATTTCCGAGGTGGCGAAGGCGGCGGGCATCAACGACTTGCGCGCGTCGGCCCTGGTCAAGGTGAAACACGGCATGACCAGCCTGACCGAGATCGACCGCGTCACCAAGGATTGAGCAAGGCATTTGTTGGAAAACCACTGGCTCGAGTTGCGTTGCGCGCCACGGTTTGGGGGCTGGAAATTGGCATAAGCTGTACCGACCTTGCCTGCCGCCTGCGGCAAGTCTGGATTGGATCATTGGGGGAAAATGCGCATGGCCACGGCTACCGCAAGCAAGACGCGCACGCTCGGCGCCCAACGCGCCGAAGTCAGCAGGCTGACCACCTACGAGTGGGTGGCGCTGGACAAGCGCGGCAAACGCATGAAAGGCGACATGCCGGCGAAGAACGCCTCGCTGGTGAAAGCCGAACTGCGCCGTCAGGGGATGAATCCGCAGACCGTGCGCGAACGCGCCAAACCGCTGTTCGGTTCGTCCGGCAAGCCGGTCAAACCACTCGACGTCGCGGTTTTCAGCCGCCAGATCGCCACCATGATGGCGTCCGGCGTGCCCATCGTGCAGTCGTTCGACATCATTGCCGACGGCCAGAAGAACGTCCGCTTCAAGAACATCCTGCTCGATGTGAAGCAGAACATCGAAGGCGGCTCGGCCCTGCACGAGGCGCTGCATCGCTATCCGGTGCAATTCGACGAGCTGTACTGCAACCTGGTGCGCGCGGGTGAAGCCTCCGGTGTGCTCGACACCGTGCTGGACACCGTGGCCACCTACAAAGAGCGCATGGAAGCGATCAAGAAGAAGATCAAGAAAGCGCTGTTCTACCCGATGATGGTGCTGGCGGTGGTGTTCATGGTCTGCCTGATCATGCTGCTGTTCGTGGTGCCGGTGTTCGCCAAGACCTTCCAGGATGCCGGTGCCCAGTTGCCGGCGCCCACGCAGTTGCTGGTTACCGCGTCGGCGTTCATGCAGAGCTATTGGTGGGTGGTGATCGGCATCATCGGCGGCGGCATCGCGGCGCTCATTGTCGCCAAGAAACGCTCGGTGAAATTCGCCCATTTCCTGGATCGCATGGCGCTCAAGATGCCGGTGATGGGCAACATCGTGCGCAACTCGGCCATCGCCCGCTTCGCCCGCACGCTGGGTGTTACGTTCCGTGCCGGTGTGCCGCTGGTCGAGGCGCTGGATGCGGTGGCCGGCGCCACGGGCAGCGTGGTTTATGGCGATGCGGTACGCCAGATGCGCGAGGACATCGCGGTCGGCCACCAGTTGCAACTCGCCATGAAGCAGACCGGCCTGTTCCCCAACATGGTGGTGCAGATGACCGCCATCGGTGAGGAATCCGGCGCGCTGGACAATATGTTGTTCAAGGTGGCGGAATTCTACGAGGAAGAAGTCAGCAACGCGGTCGACACGCTGTCGACCCTGCTCGAACCCATCATCATGGTGGTGCTGGGCACGCTGGTCGGTGGCATGGTGGTCGCGTTGTATCTGCCGATCTTCAAGCTCGCCGGCACGTTCTAAGCGGCAAAACACGATACAAAAAAACGGCGGGCCCCATGCCCGCCGTTTTTTGTTGTTGTAGGAGCGCACCCTGTGCGCGATGCTTTTGCGAATCCCGAATCCCGGCAGAAGAGCATCGCGCACAGGGTGCGCTCCTACATGAGACGCCGTAACCTGCACGCGAATACAAGGCCGACGCATGCCCGATCTTCCCTTTGCCCTGTGGATCACCCTCGCTGGCGTGCTGGGCCTGCTGGTCGGCAGTTTCCTCAATGTGGTGATCTTGCGCCTGCCCGAACGGATGGCGGCGGGGTGGCGGCAGGAGGCCCGCGACGTGCTGGAAATGGAGGCCGACGCCACGCCACTGCCGCCGGGCATCGTGCGCGAACCGTCGCATTGCCCGCACTGCAAGCATCGCCTGGCGGCGAGCGACAACATCCCGCTGTTCAGCTGGCTGCTGCTGCGTGGGCGCTGCCGCTATTGCAGGGCGGCCATCTCGATCCAGTACCCGCTGGTGGAGCTGCTCAGCGGCATCCTGAGTGCCGTCATCGTGTGGAAGTTCGGGCCGACCTGGGTGGCGCTGGCCGGGCTGGTGTTTACCTGGATGCTGATTGCGCTGGCCGGTATCGACTTCCGCACCCAACTGCTGCCCGATCAGCTGACCTTTCCGCTGCTGTGGCTGGGCTTGCTGCTGTCGTTGCTGCCGATGTTCGTGGCGGCACCGTCGGCGATCATTGGCGCCGCCGCCGGCTACCTGAGCCTGTGGAGCGTGTACTGGCTGTTCAAGCTGCTCACCGGCAAGGAAGGCATGGGTTACGGCGATTTCAAATTGCTGGCCGCGCTGGGCGCGTGGATGGGGCCGGTGTCGTTGCTGCCGATCATCCTGTTGTCGTCGCTGATCGGCGCGCTGATCGGCGGTTCGCTGATTGCCCTGCGGCGACACGAACGGGAGTTGCCGATGCCGTTTGGGCCGTTCATCGCGGCCGCCGGCTGGGTCTGGCTGGTGGCCGGTGATGGCCTGCTGCAGGGCTACCTGCAGTTCACCGGCCTGCAATGAACACGCGGCCCTTCGTCGTCGCCGTGACCGGCGGTATTGCGTCCGGCAAGAGCGCGGTAACGCACCGATTCCAGACGCTGGGTGTGCCCGTTCACGACGCCGATGTGGCTGCCCGCGAAGTCATCGAGCCGGGTACGCCCGGACTGCAGGCGGTGGTCCAGGCCTTTGGCCCCGGGGTGCTGGACCACGACGGCCGGCTGGACCGCCCCGCAATGCGCCGGCACGTGTTTGCCGATGACGGCGCCAGGCGCAAGCTGGAAGAGATCATCCATCCGCGCGTGCGCGAGTGGCTGCACGATCGCGCGATGGCGCAGCACGATCCCTACTGCCTGCTGGCGATCCCGCTGCTGGTGGAGAACATGGACGCCTATCGCTGGGTGAATCGCGTGCTGGTGGTGGACGCGCCGCCAGCGACGCAGATCGCGCGCCTGGTCGGGCGCGACGGCATCGACGCGGCGCTGGCGCAGCGCATGCTGGACCGCCAGGCGAATCGCGCCGAACGCCTGGCCGTGGCCGACGACGTCATCGACAACAGTGGCGACGAAGCAGCGCTCGACGATGCCGTCATGGCGCTGCACCGGCGTTACCTGGCGCAAGCGCGTTAGGAAGCGGTGCCGCCCACTGTCATGTTGTCGATTTTCAGGGTCGGCTGGCCCACGCCCACGGGTACGCTCTGGCCGTCCTTGCCGCACACGCCCACGCCTTCATCCAGCTTCAGGTCGTTGCCGATCATCGAGACGCGGTTGAGCACTTCCGGGCCGGAGCCGATCAGGGTGGCGCCCTTCACCGGCCGGGTGATGCGGCCGTCTTCGATCAGGTACGCCTCGCTGGCGGAAAACACGAACTTGCCGTTGGTGATGTCTACCTGGCCGCCACCGAAATTGGGTGCGTAAATACCGCGCTTCACGGAGCGGATGATTTCCTGCGGATCGTGCTGGCCGGCCAGCATGTAGGTGTTGGTCATGCGCGGCATCGGCAACGCCGTGAACGATTCGCGGCGACCGTTGCCGGTGGATTTGACGCCCATCAGCCCGGCGTTGAGCTTGTCCTGCATGTAGCCCTTGAGGATGCCGTTCTCGATCAGCGTGGTGCATTCGGACGGCGTGCCTTCGTCATCGATGCTGAGCGAACCGCGACGATTGGCAAGCGTGCCGTCGTCGACCACGGTGACGCCAGCGGCGGCCACACGATCACCGATGCGGCCGGCGAAGGCGGAGCTGCCCTTGCGGTTGAAGTCGCCTTCCAGGCCATGCCCGATCGCCTCGTGCAGCAACACGCCGGGCCAGCCCGGACCAAGCACTACCGTCATGCTGCCGGCCGGGGCATCGATCGCCTCCAGGTTCACCAGCGCCTGGCGCACGGCCTCGTCGGCGAAACCCAGGGCGCGGCCGTTCTCCATCAGCTCGCGATAGCTGTGGCGACCGCCACCGCCGGAATGACCCTGCTCGCGTCGGCCGTTCTGCTCGGCGATCACCTGCACGCTCATGCGCACCAGCGGCCGCACGTCAGCGGCCAGCGTGCCGTCGGAGGCGGCGATCAGGATGGTGTCGACGGTGGCGGCGAGGCTGACGATCACCTGCTTGATGCGAGGATCGCGCGAGCGTGCGTACGCATCGACCTCGCGCAGCAACGCGATCTTGTCGGGATTGGGCAGGCTGTCGACCGGATCGATGGCCGGATACAGCTGACGCGCGCCGTTCAACGCCAGCGGCTTGCCGGCGCCGTTGCCGTCATGGGCGATGGCGCGGGCCGCTTTCGAGGCCTGCAACAACTGCGGCATCACGATCTCGTCGGAATAGGCGAAGCCGGTCTTTTCACCGGAGATGGCACGCACGCCCACGCCCTGCTCGATCGAATGGCTGCCGTCCTTGACGATGCCCTCCTCCAGCAGCCACGACTCGCTGCGCGAGTGCTGGAAATACAGGTCGGCGGCGTCGATCGACGGCCCCATCAATTGCGAGAACACGCGATCGAGATCGGTGGCGGCAAGGCCGCCGGGCGTCAGCAAGCGGCGCTCGGCCTGGGCAATCAGGGAATCCATCAAATCTCTGCCATTCAATGCGGGGGGAGTCTTGTCAGATGAGGGTTGAAGCGGCCCGTTTAAAGGGAACCGGGCGGGATTGCCGCCGCAACGTCGCCGTTGCCGGCCTCACTGCACGGTGGAACTGGCTGGCGCCGGCAGCAACGCCGTACCGGCCACCGACGGTTCGCCCGCGTCGCGATACGGCGGCGCCAGAACCGGCGCGGTCGTCGCGGGTGCGGGCACATCGTGTTTCTCGATCAGCGTCATCACCGGCTTGTCCCAGCTACCGCCGACGTGATAGCGGGCGCCTGCGGCGCGGTTGAGGCCCTTGCCGAGCAAGCCCTGCATGGCGATTCCCGCCGCCGCACCGATGGGTCCTGCCACCACGGCACCCACGATCGGCAAGCTGTTGCCCACATGCGGTACCACGGTCACCTGCTGGTCGTAATCGCGGCTGCGCAGGCCGGTGCGGCCGGAAATGCTGATTCGGGCCGCAGGCCCCTGAATCATCAGGTTGTCGGTGGTCGCATTGCCGTCGGCCAGGATGAAGTCGCCGGTGATCGCGTCGAATGCGAGGCCTTTGCCGAACACGTCGCCGAAATCCAGGGTCAGCCGTCGCGGCAGTTCGGCCATCGACACCAGACCGAACAACCGGCCCATGCCGGGTGGAACCTCCGGAATGCGGCCGTCACTGACATTCACCTTCAAGGTGCCGCGCATATTGGCTAGCGCCAGCGCCGAGGGCGATCCGGGCCAACTGGCGTCCAGCTCGTCATGCGTCTTGCCGCCTTCAAACAGACCGGTGTAGCCCAGTGCGGTCAGCATGCTGCCGAGGTTTTCCGCGGCGAATTCGATGCGCATATGGGTACGGCTGTCGCTGGCCGTGCCATTCCAGTCGCCACTGCCGGTGATCTGCACGCGACTGGACAACGCACGCAGCTGATCGATGTGCATGCCCTCGGCCGTCGGCCAGCTTTCCAGCCGCGCTTCGCCCAGGCGCGCCGTGCCCAGACGCAAATCACTCACCCACAGATGCAGCGGCGGTACCGACGCAGGCGCGATGCCGGTATCGGACGGAAGGTCTTCCACCGCGGGCGCGGGAGTTGGTTCGGCTGGTGGCGCCGCAGCCACCGCGGGCGCAGCAGACGGCTTGTGCGGCTCGGTCGTCTCCTTCGGCCAGTACAAGCGCTGCAACCGCGCCGTGATGCCGCGCTTGGTGAGCTCCTGCCGCGGAATGCTGAAATTGCCGGCTATCGCCGCCCCCGTCACGTCCACGCTCAACGCATCCGGCTGCACGTTGGCGCGGATCTGCATGGCGCCCAGCGGCTGGCCAAACCACTCGGCCTGTTCGGTACGGACATCCACGCTTTCCAGACCCGGCCCATCGCCACCCGTGCCGGCCGCGGCGCGCTGGACCCAGCCCGTCACGTCCAGCATGTCGGCGTGGCCGAGGATGCGCAGGTCTTTTGCCGGCAAGGCGGTGGGCATCTCGCTGCCGAAGGCCAGGGCGCCGGCCAGCGGCTTCCGCGCCCCCGGATTCCCCGCATTCGGTACATCCCGCGACAGGCGCAAATGCCCGCGCATCACCTGCCCCAACGACACCTGCACATCGCTGCCGTCGACCGGTAGCGTCAGCGCCACGTGCAGCGGCAGGCTGCCACTGGCGGGTTTCCGCAGCGGGGCGGGCAGATCGAGCACGGTGCCATCGAGACTGGAATCGATGCGCAAGGATTGCGCGGCGGGTGCCGTGCCGTGCGAATCGGCAATGGAGAAACCCACCGTGAAATCGCTGCGGCCATCGGCAAGCTTGCCCAGCCAGTCCAGCGTCGGGTAATCGCTGACCAGTTCGGCCATCGTGTAGCGGCCTCTCATGCTGGCCGAAAGCATGGTCGATGGATCACCAGTGGCAGCACCCACCGCCAGCTGCAGCGTCGATGGCTGGCCATGGAAGGTGCCACTCAACGGCCCCACCTGCAGGCCATGCGCGTCGAAACGCAGCGGGCCGGCAAGCTTGTCCAGCGCCAGGTTCCAGTCCGGCGCATCAAGATCGGCAGCACTGAGCTGGGCCTTCCCGTCAAGGCTCACCGACTGCACGTCATGCAGCGGCAACACCAGGTGGAAGTCGAACGTGGCGCTGCCGCCGAGTTTCATTTTTGCCAGTACATCAGCCTCGCGACGCGCCACCGGGCTTTGCCGGGCGAACGTGAGCAGATCGCGGGCGGCGCCGTGGCCGCTCACGTTGAGATCAAGCAGGCTTTGCCCGTAGTCGGGTATCACCGCGACGGCCTTGTCGACCTTGACGCCCAACGACTGGCCACTGCTGGCTTCGGCCAGCAAGCCGTTGTTGACGAAACTGGCGACCACGTCGACGCCTTTGGCGACAGGCCATTCGTCGTGGCCATAATCCAGCGTCAAGCCGCTGATGTTCGCGTGCGCCTCGAATCGCCCTTCATTGTGGCGAAACGGCCAGTCGGCCAGATTTCCGTGCAGCACTACCTGCGCGCTGTCGAGCGTGCCGGCGGCCAGCGCGGTGTCCAGCCAGGCGGTTGTCCCATGCGGCGATGTCGAGGGCGGAAGGAACAGGCGGGTCGCCGTGACATCCGCATGATCCACCGCGGCATACAGGTCGACAAACGGCTTGCCGCCTTGCGCGGGCAACAGCACCTGCCCTCGCATCTGCCCGGCAAAACCGTCGCCTTCGATGTCGAGTGCATCGGCGCCGAGATGCCAACCCTCACCGTCAGGCCAGAACGCCAGCGTGCCGCCGAGTTTCGACAACGCGAGTGGCTGGCGGAAAAGATGCGGGAACGTCAGCGTGGTCGCCTGCGCAGGCAGTTCCAGCGAAAGCGCCTCGCCATCACCGCGCAAGGTGCCGCGCAACCCGCTGACGCCCGGCAATGCGCCGGCCGCGTCGATGCCCACGTCCTTGAACGCCAGCTCGATCGACTGCAAGCCGGCCGCCTCGCTCCAGTTCATCGCCAGTCGGCTCAATTCACCATGGGGGCGTCCGTCGCCCAGCCATTGCGCCACCCCGTTCGGGAGCCCGGATTTCAGCGCCAGCCAAGGCAGCAATGGCGCCAGTTGCAGATCGCGGGCAGCAACGGCCAGCCACCGCTTGCCATCCGCCGGCTGGTGCAGCGCCAGCACCAGCGCACCGCCCTGGTCGCCGGCCCAGCGCAGTTCATAACCGTCATCGTTCCGGCGCAGGCTGGCCACGCCATGCAAGGCCGGCACGCTGGCGCTGTCGCGATCCGGCGCGGTGATCTGCACGTCATTGAGATCGAGGCGTGCGGTGGCGCCGACGATGCGCCTGTCGCGCCAGTCGACCCAAACACCCAACCGGCCATGGCCACGATTGGCCGTATAGCCGTCCAGATCGACACCTTGCAGCGCAGCCTGGATATCCACCTGATCCGCGCCAAGCCAGAGCTTGCCCGCACTGCCGTCATCGCTGAAACGACCGACCACGCTC